>DATIQP010000811.1:0-11406 GCA_035470765.1 Polyangiaceae bacterium
CGATGAACATCGACACGGAGTTGAAGCACGGGATGACCAGCGCGAGGCCCAGGCCCGTCGCGCTCGGCATCCACTTCTTGTACTTCGGGAAGGCGAGCTCGAGCAGCGGCAGGACGATGCCGATGGCACCGCCGATGACGATGCCCCAGCGCGCCCACGGGTGGAGCGACTCGACGCCGTTCGCCAGCAGCTCGGCGACACCCTTCCACACCTGCGCGCTCGGCGCGGGGAAGCGATCGGTCCCGAGCGCGTCGGGCGAAGGGACGAGGATGTAGAAGGCGGGCACCGACACGAGCGTGCCGATGAGCGTGCCCGAGAGCTGCGCGAGGAACTGCTGGCGCGGGTTGGCGCCGAGCAGGTAGCCGCTCTTGAGGTCGTTGAGCAGGTCGGCCGACGCGCCGGCGGTGCCGGCGGTGACGCTCGCCGTCATCAGGTTCGTCGTGATGTTCGACGGGGCGAGCACGCCGTAGGTGAGCTGCGTGATCTTACCCATCGCGCCGACGGGCGTGATGTCCGTCTCGCCGGTGGCGCGGCACGCGACGATGGCGAGCATGAAGGCCAGGATCACCGACACGACGCCGAGCCAGGGCCGGATCTGGAAGGCCAGGTAGCCGATGATGACGAGGCCGATGGTCGCGAAGGTGGTCCCGATGACGAACCACGACGAGGGCACCTCGATCTTCTCGAGCTCCGCACGGGTCTTCTCGATCGGATCGGTCGAGGCGGTGTCGTGGTGCTCGGCGCTCCGCCGCAGGAGCTTGCCGAAGCCGGAGAACGCGCGCAGCACCGTGCGCCACTGCAGGGCGAAGGTGAGCAGGCCCGAGGTGACCATCAGCGCGGCGCCGGGCCACAGGCTGAACGACACGATCGCGCGATAGCCGAGCAGCTGCTCGCCGTGCTCGCCGAGGTGCGTCTTGATGACGCCGTGGTCGAGCAGGACGGGCGCGAGCACACCGAAGTTGATGAGCGCGCCCACGAGCATGCTGATCGTGGTGCGCAGGCCCATCAGCATGCCCGCGCCGACCATGATGAGCGAGCCCTCGAACGAGATCGTGTACTGGGTGAGCGCGAGGCCGCGGAGCTTGATGCCCGGGATGGGGATGAGCGCCGGAATCATGCTGAGCTTCGTGAGGCCGGCGAGGATCGGGTGCTTCGTCGGGTCGCCGTGGGCGTCGCGCAGCCACGCGACCACGGCGCCGAGGCCCATCATCGCGAAGAGCGAGCGCGCCTTCTTCACCGCCTCGCCCCCCGAGCCATAGAGGGACTTGAGCGTCTCGGCGGCCGCGGTCCCCGACGGGAAGCGCAGCTTCTCGATGTTGATCATCTGGCGCTTCATCGGGATGGCCATGATGGTGCCGAGCACCGCCATGAAGAACAGCCAGCCCATGAGGAGCAGCTTGGGCAGGTGATGCCCGCTCACGAGGAGCAGCGCCGAGATCGCCGACGTGAGGATGATGGTCGTCGTGTTCGCCGCGCTCGACGCGGTCGACTGCATCGCGTTGTTCTCGAGCATCGTCAGGTTCTTGCCGAACACTCGCGGCATCGCGCGCGAGAGCGTCGAGTACACCGCGAACGACAGGATGCACGCCGTGATGGCGACGCCGAGCCCCCAGCCGGTCTTGAGACCGACGTAGAGGTTGGACAGGCACATGATGGCGCCGATCAGGCTGCCGACGAGGAACGAGCGGAGGGTGAACTGCGGGACGGCGCCGCGATAGACCGTGCGGAACCAGTCGACCTCGGGATCACCGGTGGGCTGGTCGTCGGGCGGCGCGGGCGCCTCGGGTTCGTCGTCCTTCGGGTTCGAGAGGTCCACGGCCGGCTCGGTCATTGGCCCCCTGTAACACGGGAATCGTGGGGCGTACGAGCCTGAACGCTTGCTGCTCCCGAGCCTCCGGACTCAGCGGTTGCCGACGCAGCGGAGCGTTTGACGCGCGCGGTCGACGTACAGCGACACCGTGGCGAATGGCCCGTCGACCTTGCCCAGCGTGGAGCGCGCCGGCGGCGGCGTGGAGCCGCTCATGGCCAGCTTCTCGATGCACACGGCCGTCGGCGTGATGCGGTAGCGCGCGAGCACCGTCGAGGTGTAGCCGCGCTCGGAGGCCGATCCCATCTCCAGCGAGACGGATGAGCCCGGCCAGCGGCCGTCGACGACCCAGCCGCCGTCCTGCGGGCCGCACACCGAGACGGGCTTGCCGCTGCCGTCCACCGCGCCGAGCCGCTCGGGGTCGCCGGTGGTGCCCGCGTCGACGTCGATCGGGATGGCCCAGAGCTGATCGAGCCAGCGGGTGGGTTTCTCGGCGCCCTCCGTCACCGGCGTGCCCTCGACGATCGCGCCGAGCACGCGGCCGTCGGCGCGCTTGACCAGGCGCAGCGGCTTGCGAGAGGTGCCGTCCTGCGCCACGCGGGGGACGCTCGTCACCTCGCGCGCGAGCCCGTTCTCCACCTCCCAGACGACCGATCGCGCCGCCTCGCTGGTAGCGACGTACCAGCGGCCCGACATGCGCACCGCCGACTCGATGTCGCCGATCGGCGTCCCGTCGGCGCGGTGGACCTCCGCCGGCGGGCGCTCCGACTCGAGCTCCGCGGCGACGTAGGCGGAGGGCGTTCCCGCGCCGCGCCGCACCACGAGCAGCGCGTGCGCGTCGTCGTCGCCGGGGACGATGGCCACGTTCTGCAGGTAGCGCGGCGCCACTCCCATCGTGAAGTTGGTCGATTCGGAGATGAAGTGCGGGATGGGGACGGACTGGGTCGTACGCACGACGTTCGAGCCGTCGAACGGCGTCGAGAAGCGCACCATGAAGCGGCCGTGAAGGTCCCACTCGATGCCGCGCGGGCCCCACGCGTAGAGACGAGCGAGCGGCGAGAGGGTGAAGTGAGACGCCGTGCGGTCGAACGCCTGCCGATCGAACACCTCGTCGGTGCGGATGCTGTAGCCGAGATCGTCGTTGGCGAGCTTCGGCGCCTCGACGGTGTAGAACGGCGTCCAGTCGCGCGTCGTGGGCATGTACGGCCGCCCATAGCGGTAGCCGTAAGAGCCGCTGTAGCCGAAGTAGCCCTCGTAGGCGCGGACCGCCGCGGTGTCGAGACCCTGCGGCGCGAGCTTGCCCGCGAGCTCGCAGCGCAGCGAGACCGATGGCGACAGCGCGATCGACGCCGTGCGCGGCGACTGCGCGGTGGTGTCGTCGGACGGGCGCTTGCCTTCGTCGCCGCCCCAGCCCACGCGGATCCATCCGGCCAGCACGCAGCCGAGCGGACCGCACCCGTGCGTCGTCGCTCCAGCGGCAGGGCCCGCGCTCTCGAGCGGCTCGGGCAGGCTGATCTGTTTCCACGTCATGCCGCCGTCGGTGGTCTCGTAGCCCTGGCGCGACGAGGTCCAGCCGAGGCCGTACCGCCCCGACACCATCCCCGTCCCGAGCTCGCGTACGAACCGGCCGCTCTTGGCATGCCCGTCGAGGGTCACCTCGACACCGACGTACGTCCCCGAGTGCTCGACCCAGCCGGAGAGCACGCCGGGCGTGCGCTCCTCGAAGCCGCGGAGCCAGGTCCCGGAGCGAAGCACCGCCGTCAGGATCGCTCCCTCGTCGGCCGCCGGCGCCTGGTCGTCGGCGTCCTGGTCGGCCGGCGCCTCGTCGCTGTCGTCGTCATCGTCGCTCGGCGCGATCTTCGGCCTCGGCGGACGCGAAGGCGTCGGCAACGTCGAGAGCTGGAAGGTGAGCGGGATCGTCTTCGGGTGGGCGCCGTCGAACAGCGTCAGGCGCGCGGTGGCGAGATCGCCGGCCGGCGGCGAGATGATCGCGGTGCGGCCGTCGGCGAGCGGCACGACGCGCTCGGCGCCGACGTCGCCGTTGACGACGAAGTCCTCGAACGCGCCGCTCGGCCGCATCAGGCAGTAGCGCTGCTCGCTCCCCCTGCCGTCGTTCGTCGGCGCCTGCGCGTCGCACGACCCCTCGACCGCGAGGGTCCCGTTGGCGGGCGAAGCGACCGAACGCGGCGTGTCGAAGTGGCGCAGCAGGCTCAGGCGGCCGGCGGCCGCGTCGTAGCCGTAGATCTCGGTGGCGCCGTGAGGCTCGCCGCACACGAAGCCGAACGCCGCCGGCGCGCGCGACGACGCGAGCGACACGGGGTGACACCGCGCGGGCTTCATCGGGAATGCGTCGGGCGCGGAGTCGACGACGGTGCCGTCGGTCATGCGGACGCGCGCGAGCACGCCGTCGCGCGCGACGATCGCGGTGCCGTCGGAGAGAGGCCACCCGTCGAGCACCGCCGTCAGGAGAGGTCGCGTGCCGAGCACCTTCGCGGGCCCCTCGGGCACGAGCTCCGCGGCGGCGACCTTCGACGGCGCCGCCTGCTGCACGTGGGCGACCTGGCCGTTCGGCTGCACCGCGTACGCCTGCGTCTCGCCCGCGCTGTCGGGCCCGGTCGCCACGATCGCGTCGCCCGCCAGGCTCAGCTCGTGCGGATCGATGGGCAAGGGGATCGTCTGCCAGCGCCCGCCCGCGTCGAACGTCGCGACGAGGCCGCGCAGGTCCGCGATCGCCGCTGCGCGCCAGCCGTCGGCGGCCACCAGACGGCCCACGTGCGGGCTCGCTGGCCATGGTCCGAGGTCCATCGGCGTGCCGGCGCGCGGATCGAACGCGGCGTACGCGCCGTTCGACAGGCGCACGTACGCGCGGTCCAGCCCCACGAAGAGGTGCGTCGGCGCCATCGGCGCGACGTAGAGGAGCCGGAGCGGCGCGAGCCACTTGTCGGCGCGGTAGATGCTCGGCCCGATCGCGAACAAGAAGCCTCCGCCCATCCGCTCGGGGACCTCCACGGTCGCGGACGGAGGCGACGGCAACGGGTCGGCCGCGCTGAGGACGCCGCCGCCCGCGAGGTTGATGACGCGCACGCCCGCGATGAGCGTCCGGAGCGCGCCGCCGGGCTCGGCGCCGAAGCCGGTCTCGTCCCCTGCCCTGCGCGCTGGCACGAGCCGCGCGGGGCGGACGGTCGGATCGACGAGCGCGGTCGCGGGCGCCCGCAGCGTCGCGCGGGTGGCATCCGCGGCAGGCCGGCCGCTGCACGCACCCAGGGCCAGCATGATCGCGAGCACTCCGGCCCCGCCCGTTCGGGCCGCGGTTCGGCTCACGGCGCGAGCCGTTCGATGTGGAAGCCCGCGTCGTGCCTCACGTACCGCAGCCTGTCATGGAGCCGGCTCGGACGCCCCTGCCAGAACTCGAACGTCGTAGGGACGATGCGATATCCGCCCCAGAACGGCGGCAGCGGCACCTCCCGGCCGGCGTACTCCGCCTCGAGCTCGGCGTAGCGCGCCTCGAGCTCGGCGCGATCGGCGATGGGCCGGCTCTGCTCGGAGGCCCAAGCTCCGATCTGCGCCCCGCGCGGGCGGGTGTGGAAGTAGGACGTCGCCTCGTCGCGGGTCGTGTGCTCCGCGACGCCCTCGATCCGCACCTGGCGCTCGAGCTGGGCCCAGTAAAACAGGAGCGCCGCGCGCGGGTTCTCCTGGAGCTCGTGACCCTTGCGGCTGCCGTGGTTGGTGTAGAAGACGAACCCGCGCTCGTCGAAGCTCTTGAGCAGCACCACTCGATTGCTCGGCAGGCCTTCGACGGTGCACGTCGACAGCGCCATCGCATTCACATCGGGAATGCCGGCCTTGCGTGCGTCCTCGAACCACATCCCGAATTGGATGAACGGGTCCGCGTGCGCCTTGGCCTCGTCGAGATCCAAGCTGCCATACTCCCGGCGGAGGTCGACGCTCTGGGGCATGCTGACGATGTAGAGCACCCGCCGTGGCGTCGCAACGGTCGCCAACCCCCAGGTTTGCGGGCCGTAAGCTGCCAGAAAGGCGTGGAAATCCCCCGTGGGTTTCCCGACCGTACGATTCGTGAAAAGATTTGAGGTTCGGCGAAGCGATGCCCTCGCCGCGGGGTGGATGGATGTCTCGACCGATTGAGGACAAAGAGCTGAGCACCGTCCCGCCGGGGTCCGGGATGGTACCGGCCGCCATCGGAGAGGTCGATCGGCTCCGCGTGCTCGATCATCTGAGCGGGGGGATCGCGGTCTGCCACGCCGACGCATTCCTCTACGTGAACGCGGCCTTGGTGAAGATGCTCGGCCACGAGTCGCAGGAAGCCTTGACGGGCGTCCACCGCGTCAGCGAGATCGTGGGAGCGCCGAGCTTCGAGGCGTGGGCGGAGGCGAGCTCGCGCGAGGCGAGCCAGCAGTCGTGGCGCCGCGCCGACGGCGTTTGCGTGCGCGTCGACGTCACGCTCACGCCCATGACCATCGGCGGCCAGAGCGTGCGCGTCGCCCTCGTCCGCGACGTCACCGCGGCCTGGCACGCGCAGGCGCAGCGGCAGCAAACCGAGCGGCTGGCGACGGTCGGCTCGCTCGCGGCCGGAGTCGCGCACCAGCTCAACAACCCCCTGGCCTACGTGGTCGCGAACCTCGATTTTTTGACCGAGGCGTTGCCCGCGTTCCTTCTCGAGACCACGTCGGGCGGCCTCGACGACCTGCTCGACGCGATGGCCGACGCGCGCGAGGGTGCCGAGCGAGTCGCGCGGATCGTGCGCGATCTTCACGCCTTCTCGCGCGTGGAAGACGAGCCGCGCGAGCTCGTCGACGTCCACACGCTGCTCGATTCGGCATGCGCTAGCGTGGATGGCGAGCTCAAAGAGCGTGGCAAGCTGATCAAGGTCTACGAGCAGGTCTCGCCGGTGGAGGCGAGCCCGTCGCGGCTCGCGCAAGTGTTCTCCAACATCCTCTTCAACGCGGTGCAGGCGATTCCCGAGGGAGCCGCGTCGCGCAACGAGGTGACCGTGCACACGTACAACGACGACCAGGAGGGGGTGGTCGTCATCGAGATCCGCGACACCGGCGTGGGCATGTCGCCCGCGGTGAAGGCGCGCATCTTCGATCCGTTCTACACGCTCAAGCCCTCTGGCGAGGGCACCGGGCTCGGGCTGACCGCCTGCCTCGCGATCGTCCACGGGCAGGGCGGCCGCATCCTCGTCGACAGCGACGAGGGTCGCGGCTCCACCTTCCGCGTCCAGCTCCCCGCCGCCGCGGCGACCGGACGCCGGAACGTGGTCTCGGGGTTCGCTCCCAAGCCCGCCGCCCGGCCTCCGCGCATCCTCATCGTGGACGACGAGGCCACGCTCCTCGCCTCGCTCAAGCGCGCCCTTTCGCGCGACATGGACGTGGTGCTGGCGGAGTCGGCCGCCGAGACCCTCGAGCTCCTCGAGAAAGACCAGCGCTTCGACGCGATACTTTGCGATATCATGATGCCCGACGTGACGGGCATCGACCTCTTCGAGCAAATCGCCAAGACCCACCCCGAGCTGGCCGAGCGGTTCGTCTTCATGACGACCGGGGCGGCCTCGCCGGGGGTGCGGCAGTTCCTCGATGGCGTGGGGCTGCCGCGGCTGCACAAGCCGTTCGATCTCGGAGAGCTGCAACGCTTGGTGCAACTTCGCGCCGAGGCGGAGGCGGGCGGCGCTCGGTGACGGACGGCGCGCTGGCGAGGTTCCTGGAGCTGTGCGCCCGCGAGATGGACGCGGACGACGTGCGCGCGCTGCCGCGCGGCGAGGCCGTCGCCGCGCCGAACGTGCTGATCGTGCCGCTCGGCGAGGCGATGGACGTCGTCGTGCGGTTCCCGGTGCCTCCGGTCGACCTTGACGCGCGACTGCGCAGGCTCGAGATGCTCGCGGCGGCGTTCGAGACGGCCCTCGAAGGCGCGAAGCGGCGCCCGCACGCGCGTCGCTCGCTCCGCCACGAGCTTCAGGCGCTGGCCGCGCGCGCGGACGCCGTGGACGCGCTCGTCATCGACGCGCACTCGCCGGTGGTCTGGGGCGCGGCCGGGCCGATCGCGACCCCGAACGCGCCGGTCATCCCGCTCAGGCCCGAAGACCGCCTTCGCGTCGAGCGCATCCAGGAGTCGCACCGCGATCTGATCGCGGCCCTGGGCGAGGACCTCGACGACGACGAGGATGAGCCCGTCGATCGCGCCTCAGCTCCTCCTCCTCCTCCGACCCCGAACCCGCTGTCGGCGCGCGCCGTCGCCGACGTGCGGGCTCACCCCGCCACGGCGATGCTCCACCGCGGCCGCCACCTCGCGCACTCGGTCCGCTCGGCGAGCTACGGGCTGCTCGCGCGGAGCTTCGCGGCGATCTACGTGCTCATCCTCGTCTTCGACAAACCGTTCGACGAGATCCGTGCCGAGCGCGCGATGCGTGAAGGCCTGCACGAGATCGAGAAGCTGGTGCTCGCCCTGCCGCCGCTGGATCCCGCCCCCGGCCCGACCGCCGGCGTGGTGTCGATGCGGGGCCGCCGCCGCCGCTAGCCGAGGCTCGTCCGAGGCTGTGTGCGTGCGCTATGCAGCACACGCACCTAGCCGACGACGTCGCGCAGCGCGTTCGCGAGCGCGTCGATCTCGGCGCCGGTGTTGTAGACGTGCGCGCTTGCCCGCACCGTCCCCGTGAGCCCGACGCGCGCGTGGAGGACGTGAGCGCAGTGGTAGCCCCCCGACACGCAGATGCCCGCGTGGTCGGAGAGCATGCGCGCCACGTGCTCTGCGTCCATGCCCGGCAGGTCGACCGTGAACGAAGCGACCGCGAGGCGCCGATCGAGCGGCACGTCGGGGGCGAGGAGCCGCACGCCGGGCAGCTCCCCCAGCACTCCGAACATGCGCTCCGCGAGGGCGTGCTCCTCCGCGACGAGCGCGTCCCAGCCGATGCCCCGCAAGAACCTCACCGCGGCGCCGAAGCCGATCGCAGCCTCGATCGCGGGCGTGCCCGCCTCGAAGCGGAACGGCGCGTCGCGCGGGACGAAGTCCCCCTCGCCCTCGTCGCGGTTGAGCGCGACCATCCCGCCGCCGACCTGGTAGAGCCGAAGGCGCGCCAGCCGCTCCGAGCGCGCGTAGAGCACGCCGACACCGCTCGGGCCGAAGGCCTTGTGCGCGCTCGCCGCGAGGAAGTCCACGCCGAGAGCGCGCACGTCGATCGGCAGGTGGCTGAGCGACTGCGCCGCGTCGAGCAGCACGGGGATGCCGCGGTCGCGCGCGAGCTTCGCCAGCTCGGCGACGGGAGCGATCGCGCCGGTCACGTTGGAGGCGTGCGCGAAGGCGAGCAGCTTCGTCCTCGGACCGAGCAGGCCCTCGACGGAGTCCCACCGCGGCACGCCCTGGTCGTCGACGGGCACGAGGACCGGCTTGGCGCGCGCCCGCCACGGTAGGAAGTTGGCGTGGTGCTCGCTCGCCGGGAACACGACCTCGTCCTCTTCGCGGAGGCCGAGGCCGTGCGCGACGAGGTTGATGGCCTCCGTCGTTCCGCGCACGAAGACGACCTCGCTCGGCGACGCGCCGATCAGGCTCGCGACCTCCAGCCGCGCCGCCTCGTAGAGCTCGGTCGCGCGCTCGCCGAGCGCGTGGACGCCGCGATGGACGTTGGCCGTCGAGCTCTCGTAGTAGTCGCGCACGGCGTCGATGACCGCGCGGGGCTTGGGCGTCGTCGAGGCGGCGTCGAGGTAGACGAGCGGCTTGTCGTCGATGCGGCGCGAGAGGAGCGGAAACTCGGGTCGCAAGCGCTCGGCGAGCGAGCTCACGACGGCCGTCCGCCGCCGCCGAAGCAGCGCTCGAGATCCACGGCGAAGTCCCGGCGCGACACGCGGAACTTCCCGCTCGGCTCCGCGGCCACGGCGGTGACGCGGCGGACGCTCGCCTCGAGCCCTTCGAAGAGCGGCGCAAGCACCGCGCGCGCGTCGTGCTCCAGCGTCGAAGCGGCCTCGGGACGCGGTACGAGGTCGACCTCGACGGCGTCCGGCGTCCGCTGCCGGACCTGATACTGCTCGATGCCCTCGATGGTCGCGAGCGCGCGATCGAGGGCGCCCGTCGTGACGAGCGCGCCGTCCGGCCGGGCGACGGCGTCTTGCACGCGCCCCTCGATCGTCCGCAGAGGCGGCACCGACGAGAAGCGTCGCGGGCCCTCGGGCGCGACCTGGACGAGGTCTCCCACGACGAACCGCAACAGCGGCTGCGCGACCCGGTCGAGCGTGCTCACCACCACGAGCGCCACGTCCTCGGCCCCCGGCGTCGCCACGCGCGCCGGGAGCAGCTCCACGTGCGTCGTGAACGGCGAGTGATGCAGCAGCCCGTCCTCGCCCTCCATGAAGAGCACACCGACCTCGCTCGCGCCGTACAGCTGCAGGAGCGGGCCGTCGTACGCGCGCCGGATCGACCGAACGTGCGCCTGCGTCGTGAACGCGTAGGTGAGCTGGGTGAAGCCGGAGACGGCGAGCTTCCGTCCGAGCGACGCGGCGTGGAGCGCGAGCGGCGCCATGTACGCCGGGTCGGCCTCGAGGCCCACCGTCCGGTGACGCTCGATCTCGTCGATCATGCGCGTCTTGTCCTCCGGCCGCCAGAAGGTCGGGTCGGGGCGCATGTTGAGGAAGATGCGGTGCTCGTCGAGCCGCTCCTCGTAGGCGAGATCGCCCGTGTGACAGACGCCGCCGCCGCACACCGGCGTGGTCAGGATCGCCTCCCGGTAGGGACCGAAGGCCCCGTCGAGCGCGCGCGCGACGAGCGGGTTGGTGCGCATCGCGCGCTCTTCCTGGCCGAGCCACCAGCCCCGGTCCCAGAGGACGCGCAAGCGGTCCTCCGTCGAACCGCTCGTCTCGACCAGCTCGAGCTCGCCGCTGGCGAGCTCCGCCCTGACGTCGCGACCGATGGGGACCCAGGCCTTCGGCAGGGCCGCGCGGATGTCCTTCTTGAGCAGGAGCGGCAGCCTCTCGAGTTGCTTCGCGAGGCTCAGGCCCGCGACGTCACGATGCCGGCCGTAGAAAGGCGTCTCGCGAAGCGCGCGCGCGATGGCCGAGGCCGCCCGTTCGTCGTGTTCTCTCGGGAGCACGGGCGAAAGGTAACACTCCCCTGAGCGGCTCGCTCAGTGGGTGAGCGGGGCGCTGGCCCTCGAGCTCGCGGGCGTCTCGTCGTCCTCGCTGCAGAACAGGATGGCGCAGTGCTGCAGGTCCGCGCGGCGCATACGCGTGCACAGCTCGACGAGATCCTCGTCCGAGTCCACCACGCTGCCCTCGACCACCTGCGAGGTCCTGTGGTCGTACCGGCACTCGTCGAGCGCCACCCACCGTCCTCGCAACAACCCGCTTTGCCGCACCTCAGGCCACGTCAGCCGAGTACCCATACAGTGGAAATCCTCCGAGCAACCCCTGCGAGCCGCACCGTGTAACCGGCTGCGCGGCGCCGGTCAAGAAGACGACCGTGAAATACTGGACGGACGATCAGCTACGAGTGCTCGACCTCGGCCAAGGAGGTGTCCGGCCGGGGAGCCCCACGGCTCAGCGTTTCACCACCGGCCGAAGAATGGTCTTGCCGTCCTTGACCGTGACCTCGAAGTCCAC
>DATIQP010000812.1:0-9810 GCA_035470765.1 Polyangiaceae bacterium
CGACGCGATCGCCGCCGCCGTGCCGCTCATCACCGGCGAGCTCGGCGAGGACGACTGCGGTCACGGCTTCATCGACGACTACATGCGCTGGGCGGACGCTCGCGGCGTCTCTTACCTCGGCTGGACGTGGAACACGTGGGATTGCTCGAAGGGACCGGCGCTCATCCGGAGCTACGACGGCACGCCGACGCCGTTCGGGCAAGGCCTCCGCGATCACCTCGTGGAGCTCGCTGCCAGCGCTCGGTGAAGGCAAGCTGACCGGCCTCACCACGTGCCGACGGATCGGCAGGCTTGCCGAGTTCTCGGCGGCGAGGCCCGCCGGCGAGGCCGCCACGCGCCGAAATCGCTGAAGAGACGCGGCCACCGCGCTGGCTCGGAAAGTGCTCTTGCTCGGACCGCGCGGTCAGCTCACCCCGCGCGGAAAGCGAGTCTTGTCATGACGCGTGGCTGGTTGATTGCTGCCGGGCTGGCGCTTGCCGGATGTGCGGTGTTCCTTGCATGCAGCAGCGAGGGCCAAGCTGGCCCGATCGGTCCCGAAGGTCCGCCCGGGCCGAGCGGGAGCCAGGGCTCACCCGGCCCGGAAGGGCCGCCCGGCACGACACCGGATGGCGGGACGGTGGTGGACCTCAGCATCTACGGCAGCAACGCCGAGATCGCGAGCTGGTTCAGCCCCGACGCCGCGATCATGGGCAACATCACGGGCAGCAAGGCCGACGCGGGACCTCCGGGACCCTTCGATCTCTGGAAGATCCAGCTCGGTCTGGGGAGCGTCATGATCGAGTACCGCGTGCGCTTCAACAACCTCTGGTACGCGGTGCATCCCCCGTCTCTCGACGGCGGCGCGACGAGCCCCAACTGGGACATGGCTCACTACCAGATCCTGGAGATGACGGAGATCCAGGAGGTCGGCGAGATCACGCGTCCTGGCCGCAAAGCGGCCCTGATCGGGTTCGAGCAGAGCTACCTCGATCCGCTGGACAGCGACATCCTCGCCAAGAACCTGACGCAGTTCGAGACGGACTACCGCAACGCGGTCGACGGATGCAACGGCTGCCACGCCGCGGCGAAGAGCGCCGACTTCCCGAACGGCTACAAGTTCGTGAAGGTCACGATGCCGACGGCGCCCGGCTACGAGAACGTCGACTGGAACGGCCAGTAGCCGCTCACTTCTTCTGGCGTCCGAGCTTGCTCTGCAGCGTCGTGCGCGCGATGCCGAGCCTCTCCGCGGCCCGCGTCTGTTGCCCGTTGGACTGGCGCAGCGCCCACTGAATCACATCGTCCTCGAACTGCTCGACCACCTCCGTGAGGCGCACGCTCTGGTGGTGGTCGAGGTCGAGGGTGTACAGGCGGGCCGGATACTCCCCGGTGGCGAGGGACGCCGGCATGTGCTCGGCGCGGATCTCCGGTCCTCGACACAACACCACGCAGGACTCCACGACGCGCCAGAGCTCGCGCACGTTCCCTGGCCACGTATAGCGGCGGATCGCGGTCGCGAACTCCTGCGAGAGGACCTTCGGCGGCTCGCCCGACTTGCCCGCGATCACGTTGAGGAAGTGCTGCGCGAGCAGCACCACGTCGTCTCCACGCTGGCGCAGGGGTGGCAGCGCGATCTCGAGGCCGCAGAGGCGATAGAACAAGTCCTGCCGGAAGCGGGCCTGCTGCACGGCTGCGGCGAGACCGACCTTCGTGGTGGCCACGACGCGGACGTCGACTCGGAGGTCCTCGGTGGCGCCGACGCGGCGTAGCGTGCCTTCCTGCAGCACGCGCAGTAGCTTGACCTGGATGTCGGGCGCCAGATCGTCGACGTCGTCGAGGAGCAGCGTCCCGCCGCTGGCTTGTTCGAACAGGCCGCGCCGTCGCGACACGGCGCCGGTGAAGGCGCCCTTCTCGTGACCGAACAGCTCGGACTCCGCGAGCTGGCTCGGCACGGCGCCGCAGGCGACCGCGACGAACGGCCCGAGCCTGCGCGCGCCCGCCTCGTGGAGTGCCTGCGCGACCAGCTCCTTGCCGGTCCCGGTCTCGCCGGTCACCAGGACCGGCGCCGAGCTAGCGGCGAAGAGAGGGATGCGCTCGAGGACGGCGAGCATCGCAGGCGACCGGCCGACGATGCCGTACGCGGCCCCGCCCTCGCCGAGCATCGCGCGCAGGCGCGACAGCTCGCGGCGGGAGTCGGCCAGCTGCTCGAGGCGCTTGAGGCGCAGGTCGAGCTCCACGAAGGAGAAGGGCTTGGTGAGGTAGTCGACGGCGCCCTGGCGCATCGCCGCGACCGCAGTCTGGACGGTGCCGTACGCCGTCATCACGATGATCTCGACGCCGGGGTGGCGGGCTCGCAGCTCCCTCATGAGCTCGAGCCCGTCCATGCCGGGCATCCGGAGGTCGGCCAGGACGACGTCCCAAGGGGCGTCGCCGAAGGCGTCGAGCGCGACGGGGCCGCTCTCCGCCGCAGCCGCGACGTACCCCGCGTCCTCGAGCTGCTGGACGGTGGTGACGCGGCTGATCTTCTCGTCGTCCACGACCAACACGCGAAGGGGCTGCTTCATCGAACGCCTCCCTGCGCCGCGACCGCGTGGGCCGGCAGGAGGATGCTGACCGTGGTGCCGGCGCCCGCCTTGCTGTCGAGGGTCAGCGCGCCGCCGTGCTCCTCGACGATGCGTTGCGCGATGGCGAGACCGAGGCCGGTTCCCTCGCCCACGGCCTTGGTCGTGAAGAACGGGTCGAAGACCTTCGACACGTACTCGTCCGGGATGCCCTCGCCGGAGTCGACGACGCGCACGGCGATGCGGCCGTCGTCGACCGAGGTCCGAACGAGGACCGTGCCGCCCTCGCGACACGCGTGGATCGCGTTGTCGAGGACGTTGGCCAAAGCCTCGGCGAAGCGGTTCGCGTCCAGCTTGGCCGTGCCGGGCGCGCCGAGGGCCGTCCGCACCGTCGCGAGCGAGCCCCGCGTCGAAGGGGAGACGAGCTTCAGCGTGTCGACGACGAGCGCGTCCACGTCACACGGCTCCGCGTGCAGCGGAGCGTCCCGCGTCAGCGACAAGAGGCGTTGGGTCACGCTCTCGATGCGGCCGAGGGCGTCGCTCATGAGCGCTAGTGTATCCTCGGTCCGGGCGTCGCCCGACAGCCTCGAGTGCAGCAGGTCCACCGAGTTGATGAGGCCGTGGAGCGGGTTGCGCACCGCATGAGCGACGCCGGCGGAGAGCTCTCCGACACGCGCCAGCTTCTCGCGCGAGAGCGCGACCCGCTCGTGGACGAGCCGCAGGCGCTCGGCGCGCCGGTAACGCTCGGTGACTGAGCGCACCAGATAGGTGACGCCCGCCAGCATCACCACGAAGGCGACGAGATAGCCCGCGACGAACTTCTCCGAACGATAAAGAGGCGCCACGATGCCCGCCGCCGCCTGGTGCCCCAGCGCCTGGTGCAGGCCGTGGTGCTGGAGCAGGCCCGTGAACTGTCCCACCACGACGCCGCCTTGGAACGCGGCGCCGAGCGACCCGATCGCGACGGCTTGCCGCGTCGGCAGGAGCATCGCGCCGAGGGCCACGGGCAGCGCGAAGGTCATCGCGAAGGGGTTCTCCATGCCTCCGGAGTACTGGAGCAGCAGCGTCAGCGCGCCCATGTCCACGACCAGCTGCCCGAAGATGAGCGAGCGGCGGCGCGCGAGGGAGACCTCCGCGTCCAGGCGGTGCAGCCGCCACCACCAGTAGACGTTGCACAGTCCGAGCCCGGCGCCGATCGAGATCAGGTGGAGCGGAGCTTGGGTGAACCCCGTGAGCCATCCGGCCACGACGGCGACGCAGACGCCGAAGGTCGCAAACCAGCGCACGCGGACGAGCCACTCGGCTCGCTCCGCCAGGTACTCGATTTCCGTCAGCTCCTCGCCGGCGCGATCCGGTCCAGCCGGTGCCATGTCGAGCCCTGCGGCGGCCATGGCGTGATCTCTAGCCGCTTCGAGTTGCGAAGTGGATGACATGCATCTGCTCGGCCCAAGAAGCTCATCCGTGCGGCGGGTTGACGCTCTTGCAGCAGCGGAAGCCCAGGTGGTAGTTCACGTGCCACGCAGCATCCATCGGCTCGATGTGCCATCGCGGATCGTAGTTGCAGTGGTCCGGATACGTCTCGGGGCTGTGCGGCTTCTGCGGCTCGTCGGCCCGTCGCGCGACCTCGGCGTAGAAGAACGCGCTGCCTTTGAGCTGGGAGACGAGCGTGCCGTCCGGCTCGCGCCGCGTCATCTCCTCGGCCACGTTGCCGTGCATGTCGAAGACGCCGAAGCGCGAGCGGCACTTCGGGAACGCGCCGCTCGGCTCGGTGTCGGTGCTGCACGTCTCCCACGTCTTCTGCGCGTCGCGCGTCCAGCACTTGTTCTGCGGCCCGCGCGGCTTGTTCGTGTTGCAGACCTCGAGGTCGAGATCGTTGCCGTAGGCGTAGAGCGTATCCGGCCCGCCCGCGGGGTCGCCCCGGCACGCGAGGCTCCACTCCTGCTCCGAGCAGAGCCGCTTGCCCTGGATGGAGCACATCGTCGCCGCGTGCGTCGGCGCCGCCCACACGAACGGAAGCTCGCATGGCTTGTTCGGGAACTCGAATACGTCGATGCAGTACGTTGCGGTCTTCGGGTCGCCCTTCTTGTAGACCGGGACCATGTTCGGCGCGCCGCAGATCGCGCGCTGCTCGTCGGTCTGGAGGACGATGTCCTTGAGGCCCGCGAGGCAGGCCTGTCGCCCGACGGCGTGGTGCGCGATGGCCTTGTTCCCCTGATTCATCCGGGTGACGGCGGGGCCGACGTTCAAGCTCAAGAAGATGTCCGGGCGGACGACCTTGAACTCCGCCTCGGTGAGCGGCCGCACGTCGATCAGGGCGAGCAGCTCCGCGCGCGTGTCGTAGTGGCTCGCCATGGGGTCGTCGACGGCGGCGTCCGCCCGCGCGGCCTCGAGCGGCGGCTGCGCGTCGAGCGCGTTGGCCGCGGCGAGCGCGTCCTCTAGCCCTACGTCCTCGAGCCGCCCGTCCTCGGCGGCGTCGGGGCGGATCGCCGGGGCCGGGTCGAGCTGCGACGGCCTCTGCGGCGCGTGCGAGCAGCGCAACGCCAGCAGCGCACTGGCGGTGCCGGTCGCCCCGAGAAGAATCGCCAGCGCTCTTTTTCGACTCACGACGCTCGGTTGCGAGCTCGTTCTCATGGGCTCGTGACGAAATGGTGGCGCGTCGTTTGGCCGTCCGCCACCGTGACCGTGACGATCTTGGCGACGCCCGAGTACGTCTCGCAGCGCACGGAGTGAGCGCCCGCGGGCAGGTCGAGCCCGGTGATTGGCGTCGGGCCGTGGGGCCTTCCGTCGATCGTCACGACGCACGAGTGAGGGGACGCCTCGATCACCAACCGGCCGATTCGGGCGTGGCCGCTCGTCGCGACCGGCAGCGCGTCCACGCTCACCACGGGCACGTCGCCGGAGGACGAGGCCGACGGCGCAGGCGGTGTTTCGAGCGCCGGGCGGCTGGTGACGGCCACGGCGGTCGCGGCCGACGGCGGGGCCGCATGGCGGAGCTTGCGGGCGAGCACGATGCCGAGCCCGAGCACGATGACCATCGACGCGAGAACTGCCCCGCCGACGGCGAAGAGCAGCACGTGCGGCTTGCCGCGTGGCCTGTACCCCGGCAACGATCCTGCCCACGGGGCGGCCGAGCCGCCTTGCTCCAGCCCGGTGAGCGGCATCGCGCCCGGCATCGAGGGCGGCCGGTCGCTCGGGCGCACGATGGCGGGCATCGCGCTGGTCGCCTCGGGGTCCGACGGGGGCTCGGGTCGGACCGGCGGTGGCAGGCGGAGCGGGCTCTGCTGCAGCTCCGGCAAGATCGCGGTCAGCCGCTCGATGACCTGATCGAACGACCCGATGCGCGCGGCGCGGTCCGTCAAGAGGCAGTCGCGGACGACGGCGCGGAGGCTGGCGGGCATCTGCCCGGCGTAGCTGTCGATGTTCTTCGGCTGCTGCGTCGCCACCGTGACGATGAGCGCGTTGAAGTTCGGCGCGTCGAAGCAGCGGAAGCCGCAGAGGCCCTCGAAGAGGATGGCGCCGAACGCGAAGATGTCGGTGCGGTGGTCGATGTCGCCGACGCCGGAGGCCTGCTCCGGGCTCATGTACAGCGGCGAGCCCAGCACCGTGCCGGCCATCGTGAGGCCGTTGTCGTGCTGGTCCTCGAGCAGGAACTTGCTCACGCCGAAGTCGAGCACCTTCGGCACGGCGACGCCGCCGCGATCGGTGTGGAGCACGACGTTCGACGGCTTGAGGTCGCGGTGGATGACGCCGCCGCGGTGGGCGGCCGCGAGCGCGCGCGCCACGTCGAGCATGATGCCGATGAAGTCGTAGACGGTCATCGGCGGCTGCTGCTTGCGCATCGCCATCTCGAGCGACTGGCCGGTGAGCAGCTCCATCACCAGGAAGAGCGAGCCGTCCTCCGCCTGACCGACGTCGAGGATCTCGATGATGTTGGGGTGCTGCACGCGCCCCGAGACCTTCGCCTCCATCAGAAAGCGCTTCGCCGCCTCGGGCGTGCGGGCGAACGTCGGCAGCAGGAACTTCACCGCCAGCTGCTTCTCGGTGAACATGTTGGTCGCCGACCACACCGAGGCCATGCCGCCCGTGCCGAGCAGGGCGTTGAGCCGGTACTTCCCGGCGATCATCTGGCCTGGCTGCATGCTCAACGAAAACCTCTCACGCGCGACAAAACAACCGACGAACGGGAGGCCCGACGCTCCCCGCCCAGAAACCCACGCTCAAGTGATTTGAAGACCGCCGTCGACGACGAGCACTTCACCGGTGGTGAAGCTCGACGCGTCGCTCGCCAAGTATAACGCGGCACCCGCGATCTCGTCCGGCTGGCCGTAGCGGCCCAGCGCGGTGCGCTTGTTCGTCTCCTCGACGAGGACGTCGTTGCCGACGATGGCCGCCGCGAGCCGAGTGTCCACCAGGCCTGGTGCGATGGCGTTGACCCGGATGCCGCTCGAGCCGAGCTCGTAGGCGAGCGTCTTGGTCATCGAGATGACGGCGGCCTTCGTGCAGCCGTAGACGCCCTGCAGCGGCGCCGCCTGCAGCCCGGCGATGCTCGCCAGGTTGACGATCGAGCCCTTCGCCTCCCGCGCGCGCAGGTGGCGGGCGACCTCGCGGGCCATCCAGAAGTAGCCCTTGAGGTTGACCTCGAAGGTCTTGTCCCAGGCGCCCATCTCGGTGTCGATCATGGGGCCGAAGTAGGGGTTGGTCCCCGCGTTGTTGACGAGGATGTCGATCTGGCCGAAGTGGCTCGCCGCCTTCGCCACGAGCGCCTTGCAGTCGTCTTCCTTGCCGGTGTGGGCCGCCATCGCCAGCGCCGAACCCGGGTTCGCCGCGTTGAGCTTGTCGGCCACCGCCTTCACGCCGTCCTCCTTGCGGGACGCCAAAAGCACCTTCGCGTGGTGCTCGACGAAGCACCGCGCGATGGCCTCACCGATTCCCCGGCTGGCACCCGTGATGATGGCTACCTTTCCGGCGAGTGAGAGAGAAACCGACATAGGAGCCACCTTTTAGCATGGGGGCGGTTCTTGCGGAAGGCTCGCGAGCTCGTCGTCGAACCATCGCTCGATCGTGCGGGGAAAGGGCCACATCCAGCCGTAGTCCGGCCCGACGAACCGCCGGACGAGCATCGGCTTGAGCGCCCTGGCGGCCGCGAGCCCGCGCAGCTCGGCCGTGGCGGAGATGGTCTCGCGGTAGGCCTCCCACTCGATGCGCGCGCGCCCGTAGGCGAGAAAAAGCGGGAGGTAGGGGACGAGGTAGACGAAGGCCATCGCCACATCCCCCATCCGCCGGCGCTGGCGCAGGTGGACGCGCTCGTGGCGCAGCAGGATGACGCGGTCGATGTCGGTCATCTCGTCCCACGAGTCGGGCACCCAGAGCACCCCGAACAGGACGGTGTGGTAGTGCGTCGCGTAGGTGCGCATCGCGCCGACGGTCACGACGGCGAGCACCGCGTGGATGGCGCGTTGCAGCCGGCTCTCGCGCTTGTAGCGGATGGTGAAGCTCGGAAACTCCGCGTAGATCTCTTCGAGGAGCGCGGAGGTCTTCGGTCCCAGCGCGCTAGGAGGTCGTCGCGCCGAGCGACGCCGACGAAGACACGGACTAGCCAAGCTCGACCTCGGACAGAAGCTCGTCGCTCGGGTCGTCGCCCATCGCGTTGCGACCCTTGCGCCGCTTCATCCAGCCGCGCGCGCCGAGCACGAAGCCGGCGCGCGCGAGCGCTGGGCCGAGCGCGCTCCCGGCGGCGGGCCCGCGGTCGATCGTCTCGAGTAGGAGCGCGCGCCGCGCCCCCGAGTCGACCTGCGCGGCGAGCGTGCCCGCGATGGCGTCGGCGGCGTGGCCGCGGTCCGGCTCGCCCTCGGGCAGGAACGTGAGCAGCGCGGAGGCGCCGCGTCCCGCCCAGGCGATCAGCCGCCCGCCCGCGAGGATCACGTGCGTGCCCGCGGCGCGCTGCGGGCGAGCCTCGCCCTCGGAGCTCGGCCAGGGCAACAGCGCGCCGTACGGATTGGCGGGATCGGTGGACGCCAGCCAGCACGGAGCCCCGAGGGCGCGCGGGCCCTGCTGCCGCTCGAGGCGCAGCCGGTCGGCAGCCTCGGAGAGCGCGAACTGGGCGCCGCCCGCGCCCTCGACGAAGTAGCCGCGCCGGATGCGCCCGCTCTCCTCGAGTGCCTTGAGGACGTCGTAGACCGCGCCGAAGCCCGACGCGACGCCCTCCGCCTGCGCGCTCTCGCGCACGACGACGCCATAGCGTTCGAGCATGGCCTGCGCGAGCGCCGCGCGATGCTCCGTCGGCGAAGGCGTGCGGTCCCACCGCCTGGCACGTAGCGAGAACCGGCCTTGAGGCGCGCCGACGCCGGCGCCTCGGAGGGCGGCGAGCGGACCGCGCGCGTGCGGGAGGGGGCGAGCGCGGGACGGCGCGCGGTGGCCAAAGGCGAGCGAGCGCAGCGGATCGAGCGTGTCGTTGGTGACCTCGCCGGCCCAGATCATGTCCCACAGCGCATCGTGAAGCTCGGGCGCGAACGTGCCGACGAGGCGCGCCAGGTCGGCGAAGAAGAGCGCGCCGCGCTTGTCGAGGGCCTCGCGGATGGCGGCGTGCGCGGAGCCTCCGGGCTGCGCTTCGCGCGGCGGCGAGAGCAGGGCCTCGTGCTCCGCGAGGTAGAGGGCGACGCGTCCGTCGCGCGGGCCGAGCGCGCCCACGCCCGCCCACACGACCGCGCCCGCGGTGACGAGCTCGTCGAGGTCCCCGGGGCGGTAGCCGGGGACGCGCGCCGGGAGGACCTCCGTCTCGAGTGTGGAGGCGACGATGGGGCAGCCCTCGAGCTGCGCGACCGCCGCCAGCAGCGCGTCCGAGGAGGCCCCGCGCCCTTCTCCGACGCCCTGCCACGCGAGCAAGAAGCGCGCGTAGGTGGCGTGATCGACGGCCTCGACCTCCTTGCGGAGCGCGGCGAGAGCCTTGCGGCGCAACGCGCCGAGGACGTCGCGGTCGCAGTGCTCGATCTCGCGGCCCCCGGGCCGGAACGCGCCGATGACGACGCGGCCCTCGCGCACCAGCGCCTCGAGCGCGCTCGAAGCGCTCGCCGCCGCCACGCCGAAGCGGTTCGCGACCTCCTGCAGGACGAAGGGGCCGTGCGTGCGCGCGTACCGCGCCACGAGCCGCTGCAGCGCGTCCGGAACGGGCTCGAGCAGCGCGTGAGGCAGGCCGATCGGCAGTGCGGTCCCGAGGCCGTCGCGGTAGAGCGCCGCGTCCTCGACCGCGATCACGCGCTCCTGGCCGGCCACCCTC
>DATIQP010000813.1:0-16668 GCA_035470765.1 Polyangiaceae bacterium
GGCCGGTTGGGGCACGCGGCGAGGGGAAAGACGAGGCAGAGCAAAGCAAGTCGGCGCATCTCGGGACGCACAGTATAATCCCCGCGTGATCGACGACACCCTCCTTCGCGCGATCGAGGATCGCGCCGAAAAAGAGCGCTCAGCGCTCGTGGCGCTCTCCCGCGACATCCACGCTCACCCGGAGCTGCGCTTCGAAGAGCACCACGCGGCCGGCGGCATTGCCGCTTACCTCGAGCGTGCCGGCTTCGCGGTGGAGCGTGGCGTGGGGGGCATGCCGACGGCGCTGCGAGCCCGCGCAGGCAAAGCGGGCGGGCCCCGCGTGGCCATCCTCGCCGAGTACGACGCGCTGCCGGAGATTGGCCACGCGTGCGGGCACAACTTGATCGCGGCCGGCGGCGTGGGAGCCTTCGTGGCCGCGGCCGCCGCGGCGGAGCGCGCGGGAGGCGAGGTGGTGCTGCTCGGGACGCCCGCCGAGGAGGGCGGGGGCGGGAAGATCAAGCTCATCGAGGCGGGCGCATTCGAGGGCGTCGACGCGGCGCTCATGTTCCACCCGTTCGACCGCGACATCCTCGTCCACCCGTTCCTGGCGCTCGCGACCTACACGTTCAGCTTCGCGGGGAAGGCGTCCCACGCGGCCGCGGCGCCGCACGACGGCAAGAACGCGCTCGTCGCGTGCATGGATACGTTCCGGCTCGTGGACTCGCAACGGCCGACGTTCCGCGACGGCGTGCGCGTGCACGGCATCGTGACGGACGGGGGCGGGGAGGCCTCCAACATCATCTCCGAGCGCGCGGAGTGCGAGATCGTCGTCCGTGCGCTCGACGACGTCGAGCACGCCCGCGTCCGCGCGATCGTCGAGCGGTGCGCGCGGGCGGCGGCCCTGGCGAGCGACGTCGAAATGAGCATGGACGTGCGCGAGGGCTACCGGTCGCTGCTCTGCAACCGCGCCCTCGCCCGGGCCTTCGGCGCGCACCTGTCGGCGTTCGGCCGCGCGGCGAAGGAGACCGACCCGACGGCCGGCACGGGCAGCACCGACATGGGCGACGTCTCGCACGTCGTGCCGAGCATCCACCCCATGCTCGCCATCGTCGACGAGGGGACGACGACGATCCACCAGCGCGCCTTCGAGGCCGCCGCGGCGAGCGATCGGGCGATGGACACGCTCATGGTCGCGGCCAAGGCGATGGCGCGGACCGCGATCGAGATCGTGGCCGACGGCGACCTCCGCGAGCGCGTGCGCTCGGAGTTTCGCTCGGCGCGCGCGTGACTCGATCGCGACTCGGCTCGAGCGCGACGGCGTGCTTCGCGCTGCTGGCGCTCGTCGCGCGGGTCGCGTCGGCCGACGGGATCGAGCCGCCGCGGGTGCTCGGGGAGGCCGCGGTGGAGTATCCCGCGGGAGGCCACGGCGAGGCGGTCGTGATCCTCGACCTGCTGGTCCAGCCCGACGGGACCGTGGGCGACATCCGCGTGGTGGCGGGCGCCTCGCCCTTCCTCCGTGTCGCGCTCGACGCGGCGAAGGGCTTCACCTTCGAGCCGGCGCGACGCGGCGGCGGCCACCCGCTTGCCGCGCGCGTGAGGATCGAGGTCCCCTTCCATGACCGCTCCGCGCGGGCGCCGCCGATGCTCGCCGAGCCGCCTCGGGTCATCGAGCCCGTCGCCGCGGCGCCGAAGAAGAAGGTCGTCGCGCGCGGGGCTGAGATCGAGGACGTGCACGTGCAGGGCACCCGCAACGAAGCGGGCGGCGTCGTGATGTCGAAGGAGGACGTGCGCGACATGCCGGGCGCCTTCGGCGACGCCTTCCGCGCCATCGACATGATGCCGGGCGTCGTGCCCATCGTGAGCGGCCTGCCGTTCTTCTTCGTGCGCGGTGCGCCGCCGGGCAACACCGGATACTTCCTCGACAGCGTGCGCGTGCCGCTGCTCTTCCACCTCGCGCTCGGGCCGAGCGTCGTGCACCCGTCGCTGCTCGACCGGGTGGACTTCTACCCCGGCGGATACCCGGCGCAGTTCGGGCGGTTCACGGGCGGCATCGTCAACGGCGAGACGCGCGGGCCGGCCTCGCGCATGGGCGGCGAGGCCAACGTCAGGCTCTTCGACGCGGGCGCGCTCGGGGAGGCGCCGTTCGCCGGCGGCAAGGGCGAGGCGCTCGTCGCGGGCCGCTACGGGTACCCCTCGCTGCTCGTCCCGCTCTTCGCACCCGACACGCAGCTCGGCTACTGGGACTACCAGGGGCGCATCTCGTACCGAGTCGCGCCGCGCGACACGCTGACGGCGTTCGTCTTCGGATCGTTCGACGAGCTCGACCAGCGCGACCGCTTCGACCACATCGACGGCACCCAGACCGTCGGGCCCTACTACACGGTCTTCCGGACCATGTTCCACCGGGCGGACCTGCGGTGGGACCACGCCGTGCCGGGCGGCAACCTGCGCACCGCGCTCACGCTCGGGACGGACAACTCGATGCAGGGCGACAGCCCGACCAGCAGCCGCAGCGTCATCTCCGAGACCATCCAGCTCCGCACCGAGCTCGACCGCCGCCTCTCGACGAGGCTCCGCGCGCGAGCCGGCGCCGACGTGCTCATCGGCCACTACGACTACCCATTCACGCTCGACGCCGGCGGCGTCGGGCTCCCGCAGGACTGTCCCGCCCGCAACGACGTCACGTTCGGCGGCTACGCGGACGTGGTCTGGCGCGTGCACCCGCGCGTCGAGATCATCCCCGGCATGCGCTTCGACGTCTTCACGTCGCGGCCCACTTCGGCCGTCGATCCCGACAAGTGCCTCACCTTCGTCGTCGGCGACCGCGCCGCAGCGGCGCCCGCGGCCGACCCCCGTGTTGCCGCGCGCGTGACGGTCAACAAGCGCCTGACGTGGGTTGGGACGCTCGCCGTCACCCACCAGCCTCCGAGCTTCGTCGTCCCGATACCCGGCGGCGACATCGGCTCGCTGGCGAACGGTCTGCAGTCGGCCGTGCAGGCGAGCCAGGGCTTCGAGGCCGAGCTGCCGTGGGCCATGTCGCTGAAGGGGACGTTCTTCCTGCAGGAGTATTTCGGCATGACCGACGCGCTCGCGAGCTGCAACATCACCGGCGGCGGGGGCTTTCACCTGGCCTGTCTCGACGAGCGGACGCGCGGCCGGAGCTTCGGCCTCGAGGTGCTCTTGCGGCGCTCGTTCTCGAAGCGCATCGGCGGCTGGCTGTCGTACACGTTCTCGCGCTCCACCGTGGAGGTCGAGCACCCGCACCCGGGAGAGACGAGCAGCACTCCGAGCTCGTTCGACCGGCCGCACGTCCTCAACGCTGCGGTGTCGTTCGACTTCGGCCGCGGCTGGCACGCCGGCTCGCGTTTCACGTATTACACCGGCCTGCCGTACACGCCGACCAGCGACTTCGGCTTCGGCGTCCCGACGGCGGCCTACAACAGTGCGCGCCTGCCGGACTTCTGGCGGCTCGACGTGCGCCTCGAGAAGAGGTGGCGCCTCGGCGCGCGCGGCACGTTCGCCCTCGTGCTCGAGGGCATGAACATCACGTTCAACAAGGAGGCCGTGGGCATGGAGTGCGGCGGCGGCGACTTCGGCAGCGGGAAGTGCCAGCCTCAGTACATCGGGCCGGTCTCCGTCCCGAGCCTCGGCGTCGAAGCGGCCTACTGACCCTCGGCGAGCCCTAGCTCGACTTGAGGGAGGCGAGCTTCGTCACGGGGATGCCGTACTGTGCGGCCTTGCGCTCGAGCAGCCCGGCGAGCTCGAAGGGCCGCGCGACCGGCGGCAGCTTCTCGTACTGCCCGGTCCAGAGCTCGATCACGACGCCGCCGTCCGACTCGTCCATGACGAAGCGATGGACCTGCGCCCACGCCCACTGCCGCACGCGCGGGAGCCCGGCGGGGAGCAGGTAGCGCGCCTCGATGCCGCTCTTTTGCACGATGACGCCGCGCATGTGCGTGCGCACGAGCGTCGCGATGCCGCTCGCGAGCACCAGGAAGGCGAGCACGGACGACGGCAACACCCGGTTCGCGTCGCGCTCGACGACCCAGATGTACAGCGTCGAGTTGCTGGAGCTGTGGTGCGCGAGGACCACGGTCCCGGCGACGGCCAGGGTGAAGGCGAACCAGAGCATGGCGGGCAGCCGCGCGAGGAGCGTCGGCCCGAACGGGTAGCGCTCCTGGTTCGGATCGAGCTGGTAGGCCATCTCGAAGCGAGCGACGGTGCCGTTCGTTTCGGTGATGGACGGGCGCTCGCCCTCCTCGGAGAGCTCGGGGAGCTGCTCCGGGGCGTCGTCGGGCGGGGGTGCGGGGCCGTTGGGAGCTTCGGGAGCGGTCACGGGCGTCATGCTGCAAAGACACCCCGCGGGGCGGCGCCTTGGGACAGCTCCCGATAGTCTAGCCCAAACGGAACATTACGACTCGGCTCAGGGGATCGCGACCGCGTAGAGGCCGTTGCCCTGGTTGCCGCCGTCGTCGGCCGGCGGGTTCTGGCTGTAGGTGTAGATGACGTGATCCCGCGCGTGGTTCACGAAGATGGACACGTCGGCGCCCGCCTGCAGCATCGTGGGCGTGCTGGTGGTGGACAGGTCAACCGCTTTGATGTCCGCGGTGCCGCCGGAGCTCGCCGAGGTGCCGCTGCAGTTCTGGCAGTTGTCGTTGAAGACGATCTTGCTGCCCGTCGCCGAGATGTTCTGCCACTCGTTCGTGGTGATCTGCGCCGGGTTCCCGCCGGCCGTGGCCACCGCGTAGAGATCGCCGATGCCCTGCGACGCGTTGAGGTTCTTGATGTAGACGGCGTAGTGGGAGTCGGCCGTGAAGTCGTCTGCGAAGGTGAGCCCGAAGAGCGCGCCGGTCGTGCCGGGCTCGAGCGTCACCGGGGTGCCGGCCGCGGTCAGCGAGGCGAGGAAGAGATCGCTGCCGAACTGCTGCGCATCGAAGTTCGTGTTGAAGATGACGTGACTCTCGTCGTCCGAGTAGGACCGCACCACCTTCACGCCCGTCGTCTGGAGCGTGGTGATCGCCGGGACCGTGGCCACCGTGGCCGAGTAGAGATCCCCTGTGCCGGTCGAGTAGATGACGTGGCTGCCGTCCTTCGCCATGTAGGCGAAACCCTTGTCGAGGTTCTTGGTGTCGATGACGGTCGGGGCTCCGCCGCCGATCGGGAACACCTGCGCGCTGACCGGCGTCCCGACGAAGAGCTTGGTGCCCGCCGAGTCCGAGGACCAGAAGTCCAGCGCACCGGCGAGAATGAGCGTGGGCGTCCACGACGCGTTGTAGGAGTTGATGGTGGCCGAGGGAGTGCCGCCGTCGCCCGGCGCCGTGGCGCAGGTCGCGGTGACGGCGACCGTGCCGCCGGCGAAGCCGATGAAGGGAGAGCAGTCCGTGCCGAGGTCGACTCCCGCCGCGAGCGTGGCCGGCGACGTGCCGTCGCTGTTGGCTCCGACGATGTCGCCCAGGGTGCACGTGGTGTTCGAGTTGGCCGAGAAGATGACCTTCGACCCGTCCGTGCTCGCCGCCGTACCGGCCGAGGCGCAGGACTTCCCCGTCCCGGCGTCGCTGGTCACTGCCGAGACGTAGGTGCCGCCCTTCTTCCAGAGGTGGAGCGTGCCGACCTGCGCCGCGTTCGCGGCCGTCGAGACGCCCTCCCAGACGAAGACGACCTTGCCCGCGATGCCCGCGATGTAGGTCGAGCTCGACGAGACGGTGGGGCTGGCGATCTTGGTCGGCGTGCCGCCGCCCGCCGCGTCCACCGCGAAGAGCGCGTTGGCCGCGTTGCCGTCGGCGTAGATGACCTGATCATCCGCCGTGACGCCGAAGACCTGGATCTTGTCGCTCAAGGCGAGCAGCGCTCCGGCGGGGGTGACAGGGGCCACGTAGACGTCGGGCTGACTCACGTCCGGCTTGACGACATCCGGCTTGTTGGTGGCGTCGGTGCCGGCGTCCGTCGCGGTGTTGTCGCTGCTGCAGCGCATCAGGCCGGCGCCGAGCACCAAGAGCGACGAAACGAGCGTAAGAGACTTCTTCATGATGTCGGTCCTCCCTGTCGAAAGCGGGGCACCCTACCACAACGGCAGGGCTGGAGGCGAGACTCGACGGCGCCCTCCTTCCTCTATTTTGGGGCGCTATTTTTCGGACCGGGTTCGCTCGCGGACCGCGGCGATTTCGCCCTTCGAAGGGTTGATGACGAAGAGGCCGTGGTTGGCATCCGCGAGGGCCACGTCGCCGTCCTGCGACCAGCGGAACAGGCCCTGCACGTCGACGATCGCCGGGACGCCGAGCAGCTCGAGGAGGGTGCGCGTGCGCGGGCCGCTCGAGCGCTCGCTGAGGGCCACGGCCACCGGGTGGGCGCGCGACGAGACCAGGACGTCGAAGACCGTGAGGGCATCCCCCACGAGGATGGCCTTCTGGGGGAGCTCGGCGCGCTTGTCCGAGGCGGCGAGCATGCTGAGCGCGTCGCAGAGGTCCTCGATGTCGCGGGCGCGCTCCTCCATGAACGGGTCGCGGGTGAGCTGCACGGCGGCGCGCGTCACGTCGCGCGCGACCTGGCCGAGCGCCTGCGGGATGCCGACGCCGCGTTTGGCGAGCTCGGTGGCGCGACCGAGGAAGCGCGCGTCGCCGAGGATCTCGATGTAGGTGCCGAGGAAGCTCGCCGATTGTCCGATGTCCAGCTTGCGCGCGCGGGTGACGAGGCCCCCGATGGCCTTCTCGGCGACCTCGAAGGCGGAGCGGAGCACGCGCGCGTCGGCGGCGGCGTCGCCCTTCACGGGGACGCGCTCGCTCGGGCGCGAGGGCGGCCGGCGCAGGGCGGCGATGGCGCCGAGCGCGAAGCCCGGGACGACGGGGCGGCCCGTGAGGGTCACCTTGCGCGTGCCGCCGCCGGCGCGCCGGATCGGCGTCTTGTCGCGCTGGGCGTCGATGAGCTCCGCGGTGCGGACGCCGGCCGCGATCAGCGCGCCGAGCAGCACCAGCAGCTCGACGTCCTGCGCGTCGAAGCTGCCCGCCGTCGCTTGCCGCTGCACGACGGCGGCGCCGGCGGGGCCCGACCTGCCGCGGAGCGGGACGGCGAGGAAGACCGGGAAGCGCTCCTCGTCGAGCTCCTCGAAATGCTTGTAGAATGCATGGTCCGCGGCGAGCTCGGCCACGACGGGGCGCATGTACTCGACGGCCTGCCCGGTGATCCCTTCGCCGATGCCGAGGCGGATCTGGCCGAGCACGGAGCGCGGGAAGCCGATGTTGCCGCGCATGACGAGGTCGCCCTCGCCCTCGAGCAGATAGATCGAGCACACATCGGCGCGCAAGATGGCGGCGATGCGGTGCGGCGCCTCGTCGAGGAGCGAGAGCAGCGGCATCGGCTTGGAGGCGAACGAAGCGAACTCGAGCACCGCCTCGAGGCGGTCCTTCTCCCGGCCGAGGACACGCGTGCGACTGCGCTGGAGGGTTTCTTTCACGGTCCGAGCGCGATCATGCGGTCGTTGGCGTGGGCACGCAATGGGAAGAGAGACGGGTCCGTCCAAAACGGGAGCCCGAAACCACGCCGAAACGGTGTCGAAACGAATCGGATACGGAGGCGGAGGCGGAAGCGGAGGCGGAGGCGGAGACGGAGACGGAGACGGAGACGGAGACGGAGCGCGGTGGGACCGGTCGGCGATCTAGGGATCGGGGGAACGGGTCGTCCTGGCCGCGGATTCGAGCCTGTGCTCCGCGTCGGAGTCCGGCCGGAAGCGAAGTTGTTTGACCTCGACCCGCGTCGCGGCGCCGTCCACCAACATGTTGGCGAGCCCGACGGTCTTCACGCCGATCAACTCGCTCGCGGCTGCGGTGTACTGGGCTTGCTGGCAATGCTCGGCGTCTGCGCAGGGTCGCCACCGCATTCGATCGCCGTCGATCTGCACGTCCCAGCCGAGCCACGCGCGCCCCTCCGAGCTCGAGGCGGAGACGGCGGTCGCGAGTGCAGCGGGAGCCGCGCCGAGCGCTCCGAGCATGCCTCCCCCGGGGTTGCCGTTTGCGACGTGCGTATCACGGCTCGCCGGCTCCGGCAGTGCCGCGGGCTTTGGCGGGGCCGCGCAGCCGACAATCAAGGCCACGGTGCAGGTGATGGCGAGCCGCATGGGGTGAGATTACCACCGGCGGCACGGTGACGCCGGGGCTGGCGGGGAGCGATGACGTGGCCTATAGAGGGCTCCAGCCATGTCGCACCTGTTCCCTTCCCCCGAGTGGGCTGCCGCCTACAAGGACGCGATCAACAACAACCCGAAGTACAAGGAAGCCGGCAAGGAGTGGACGCACGGCGCCGTCGCGATGGTCGTCAAGGCCGATCCGGCCCTCGGCATTCCCGAGGACATGGCGCTGTGGCTCGACATCGATCAAGGCCAGTGCAAAGACTGCCGCCTCATGCCCGCGCGCGAGGCCGAGAGCGCGCCGTTCGTCATCGTCGCGGACTATGCCCGCTGGAAGACGGTGCTCAAGCGCGAGCTCGATCCGATCAAGGGCATGATGCAGAACAAGCTGAAGCTCACGAAGGGGCACATGCCCACGATCGTGAAGTACGTGAACAGCTCGCGCGAGCTCGTCGAGACGACGTCGAAGGTCGACACCAAGTTCCGCGACGAGTGACCGTCCGCTCGGCGCTCGCGCCGACGGCGAACGAGCACAAGCTCACTCGGTGTCGATCGAGACGAGCTCCACCTCGAAGGTGAGCGTGGCCTTCGGCGGGATGACCGGCGGGACGCCCTTGTTGCCGTAGCCGAGCTCGGGCGGGATGGTGAGCCGGCGGATGCCGCCGACCTTCATGCCGACGACGCCGCGCTCGAAGCCCGGGATGACCTGCTTGGCGCCGACCCGGAACTGCAGCGGCTTGCCGCGCGGGCGCGAGCTGTCGAAGACGGTGCCGTCGGCGAGGGCGCCCGTGTAGTGCACGCTGACCATGTCGCCGGTGTGGACCTCCTGGCCCGTGCCGACGTTGAGCTCGACGATCTGCAGGTTGGTGAACGATGGGGTCCTGGACGAGCCGCTTCCCGCGAGGGCCGTCGTGGGCGACGAGCCGACCTTCGGCTCCGTGTGCAGGCAGCGCGTCCCGTCCCAGCGGAAATCCGGGCCGCAGATGGGATCGCCGCGATCCCCCTCGGGGAGCTGCGCCAGCGGGATGCCCTCGGGCCTGGGCGTCACCCCTTGCGTCGGCTGGCAGGCGGCCAGCAAAAGGCCCGCGATCAGTGCCGCAGGCTCGAGCCGAAAGGCGAGAGTGCGGAGTGAGGCTTGGGCCCCGGCTTGGCGCATCGGGTCGCCAACATTGTCCGCTTTGGCCAGCCGGGCAAGGGAAAAGGTCGACGCGCGGCGCGGGAAAGCCGTTGCCAAGCCATGCTCCAGCCACGATGATGCGGCCATGCCGCAGGAAAGCATCCTCGTGCTCGTCGCCGACGACGAGCCCTCCATGCGGGAAATGGTCGCCGATCATCTGCGCCAGCTCCCGAGTCTTCCGCTCGATGTCATCGTCGCCGAGAACGGCGAAGAGGCGCTCGCGCTCGCGCGCGCGCGGCTGCCCGATCTGGTGGTGCTCGACGTGATGATGCCGGAGATGAGCGGCTGGGAAGTGTGCAAGCGCATCCGCGAGGACATCTCGCTCGCGCACACGGGCGTGCTGATGCTGACCGGCATCGGCGAGCGCGTGAACGAGCTCACGAGCCCGCTCTACGGCGCAGACGCGTACATCGACAAGCCGTTCGAGTTCGAGGATCTCGACTCGAAGGTGCGCGAGACGCTCGCGGCGCGCGCCGAGCAGCGCGGCCACATCCCGCACACGGACGAGAACGGCGTGGGCGCCCCCGCCAAGGCACACCCCGGGCCCGCGAAGACCAAGCCGAAGGCCAAGGCCGCTGCCGCGCCGGCGAAGAAGGCGGTCGCGAAGAAGAAGGCTGCGCCGAAGAAGAAGGCTGGGCCGAAGAAGAAGGCCGCCGCGCCGAAGAAGAAGGCCGCGCCGAAGAAGAAGGCCGCTGCGTCGAAGAAGAAGGCTGCGCCGAAAAAGGCTGCGCCGAAGAAAAAGGCTGCGCCGAAGAAGAAGGCGAAGAGGAAGGGCCGCCGCTGAGCGCGCTACGCGTCTCGAATCGAGACGCGCAGCTTCGACGTCAGGCCATCCCCGACGAGCGGAAGAACTCGATCGCGCGCGCGATCGTGTCGTCGAGCGGGCGCGTCACGAAGCCGAGCTCGCGCACGGCCTTGGCGTTCGAGAAGCGCGGCAGGAGGGCCGTGAAGCGCGCCTCCTTGTACGTCACGAGCGGCTCCTTGCCCGAGCGCCGCGCCGAGGCTTCCATCAGCGACGCCGCCGACAGGCCCAGCGCGGCCGGCAACGTGAGCTTCGGGATGCGAACGCCGCCGATCCTGCCGATGCGCGCGGCAAAATCCGGGAGCGTGAGGTCGTACGCGCTCAGGATGTAGCGCTCGCCGACGCGCCCCTTCTCCTCGGCGAGCAGGTGCCCCTCCGCGACGTCGTCGACGTCGACGACGCTGAGCCCGCCCGCGCCGAGCGCGGGCACCTCGCCCTTGAGGAAGCGCAGGATGATCAGCCCGGTCGGCGTGGGCGCGCGATCCCCCGGGCCGAACGGCATCGCCGGGTTGACGACGACGAGCGGCAACCCGGCGCGCGCGAACCGCAGCGCGAGCCGCTCGCTCAGGTACTTCGTGAGCGTGTAGGTGCCCGCGAGGTCGAACATCGTGAAGGGCTGCGACTCGTCGATGGTCTGCTGCTTGCCGCCCTTCTCGTCGATGCCCACGGCCATGATCGAGCTCGTGAAGACCACGCGCTTCACGCGCGCCGCCTGCGCCGCGAGGAGCACGGCCGTCGTCCCCTCGAGGTTGACGCGGAACAGCGGCTCCGGGTCCGGGGTCCAGAGCTTGTAGATGGCGGCGAGGTGGAAGAGCGAGTGCACGCCCGAGAGCCCGCGCTCGAGGGCCGCCTCGTCGGTCACGTCGCACTCGACCACTTCGACGTCGAGCCCCTTCAGGTTGGCGAGATCAGCCCGCGGTTCGACGAGAGCCCGCACCTTGCGTCCGCGCCCTAGCAGCGCGCGCACCACCGCGCTGCCGATGAACCCCGACGCACCCGTGACCGCAGCGATCGACATGCCGGCAGCTTACCCCGACTCCGCTTCCGTCTCCGCCTCTGCCTCCGCCTCCGTCCCCGTCTCCGTCTCCGGCCCATCCGTGGCCGTGAGGCTTGCACCCGCGGTTATTTCGTGTACAAACCTTTCGCTGCCTAAATAATTGGCCGGGACTGAAAAACAGCCCAGATCCGCAAGGAGCCCTCATGCCCACCCCCTTCCGCGAAGAGCACCAGCACTTCCGCAAGACCGTCCGCCAGTTCTGCGAGAAAGAGCTCGCCCCCCACGTCGAGGAGTGGGAGCGCGACGAGATCTTCCCCAACTGGGTGTTCAAGAAGGCAGGCGAGCTCGGCATTCTCGGCGCGCACTACCCGGAAGAGGTGGGCGGCGGCGGCGGTGACTACTGGTTCTCGGTCGTGAAGAGCGAGGAGCTTCCGCGCTCGCTCATGGCGGGCGTGAGCATGGGCCTGCTCGTCCAGGCCGACATGGCGACACCGGTCATCTACGACCTCGGCACCAAGGAGCAGCACCAGGAGTTTCTGACGCCGGCCATCCAGGGCGACAAGATCGCGGCGCTCGGCGTGAGCGAGCCGAACGCCGGCAGCGACGTCGCCGGCATCCAGACGGTGGCGAAGAAGGACGGCGACGACTACGTCATCAACGGCGCCAAGACGTTCATCACCAACGGCACCCGCGCCGACTTCGTCACGCTGCTCGCCAAGACCAACCCCGAGGCGGGCGCGCACGGCTGCAGCTTCTTCCTCGTGCCGACGAGCACCAAGGGCTTCCACGTCTCGAAGAAGCTCAAGAAGGTGGGCAACCACTCGAGCGACACCGCGGAGCTGCACTTCGAGGACATGCGCATCCCGAAGCGCTACCTGCTCGGCGAAGAGAACATGGGGTTCATGTACCTCATGCAAAACTTCCAGAGCGAGCGCCTCATCGGCTCGACGAGCTCCTGCTCGGGCGCGGCGATCATGATCGAGGAGGCGCTGGCGTACGGGCGCGAGCGCAAAGCGTTCGGCAAGCCGATCCTCAAGCGCGAGTACTGGCAGCACAAGTTCGTCGATCTGCTGACCAAGCTCGAGGCCGCCAAGGCGCTCTGTTACAAGTCCGTCGAGGAGTACAACGACGAGCGCTACGTGCGGAAGGTGCCGGTCAGCTTCGAGACGGTGAAGCTCATCAGCATGTCGAAGATCTTCGTGGGCGACATCATCAACGAGATCGCCGACCAGTGCATGCAGTTCCACGGCGGAAACGGCTACATGGAGGAGTACCACGTGGGCCGCGCGTGGCGCGATCAGCGCCTGTTCCGCATCGGCGGCGGCACGACCGAGACGATGCGCTACTACATCGCGAAGCTGCTCGGGATGTGATGCCGGGCGAGCCCGGTGACTCGGTCGCGTGGTCGGAGGTCGAGCGGGAGCTCGCCGCGATGGAGGAGCTCCAGACGAAGAAGGTGCTCGACCTCGCGCGGCGGCTCAAGCCCGGGCTCACGCTCGAGGACATCGCCAACCCGCACGACTTCCCGGAGCTCGACGATCCGGATTGGCACTACGCGCACGGCGTCCTCACGGGGATCCAGAGCGTGGCGATGGCGCTGCGCTCGCTGCGCCGCGGCGGTGCACGCGGAAGAGATTGACGAAGTAGCCGACGACGAGCAGCAAACCGGCGCCGTACCACACCGCGCCGACGCCGAGCGCGTGCGGCGAAGCGGCGGCGCTCTCGGCGGTGACGGACGATCGTCCGTCCTGCGCGCGCAGCATGATCGGGAAGATGCTCGCCGCGATGCCGAGCAGCGACGCGGCGAGGAACAGGCACGAAGCCAGGAACGCGTAGAGCGGCCGGCCGCGGCGGAGCAGGACCGGCCACGCGCCGAGACCGAGCACGGCGAGCACGAGGCCGGCCATGGGCGCGGGGCCGAAGCGTACGCGCGCGACGAAGAGCGAGGCCGCGAAGCAGCCGGCCCATGACGCGACCAGCGGGAAGCGCAGTTCCAGCGCGAAGCGTTCCGCGCGCTTCGCCAGCCCGCCTTCGGCCTTGTGCGCGAGGAAGAGCGCGCCGTGCGTCGCGAGGGCGAAGAGGGCGAAGACGCCGACGAGCACGGTGTACCAGTCGATGAGGCCGGTGGGCGGCTCCGGGGTGAAGTCGGCGAAGAGCGGGAGCACGATCATGCCGCCCGCCACGATGGGGAAGCCGCGGAGCACGTTGCCGAGCGCGACGCCGAAGAGGACGGCGAGCCCCGCGCTCGCGGCGCAGAAGACGAAGTCCCAGAAGGCGCGCCAGAGATCGCCGTCGACGTGGCCTCGCAGCTCGATCGACAGACCGCGGAGGATGAGCGCCCAGACGACGAGGAACATGGCGAGGTACATGCCGCTGAACGCGGCCGCGAGGACCGGCGGAAAGGCGAGCAAGAGCGTGCCGCCGGCGGCGAGCAGCCAGACCTCGTTGCCGTCCCAGTAGGGCCCGATCGCCGCGAAGACCGCCTTGCGCTCGGCTTCGTTCTTGGCGACCAGCAGATGAATCGCGCCCGCCCCGAGGTCGAAGCCGTCGAGCACGACGTAGGTCGTGAAGGAGAGGGCGACGAGGGCGTACCAGAGGTCAACCATGCTCGGCCTCGGGAGCGGCGGTGGCGTGGGACCCGGCGCCTGGGCCGTGGAGGATCTCTCGGCCGACGAGCAGGACGTAGAGGACTCCCATGACCAGGTAGAGGCCGCAGAAGCCGATGAGCGTGAAGAGGGCGTCGCCGGAGTGGACGGTGGGGCTCGCTCCGTCCCTCGTGCGAAGGATGCCGTAGACGAGCCAGGGCTGGCGGCCGAGCTCCGCCGTGATCCAGCCGGCGGTGTTGGCGATGTACGGCAGCGGGAAGGAGAGCATGAGCGCCCAGAGGAGCAGCCGCGAGCGGTCGAGGCGGCGACGCAGGCGCTGCAGGATCGCGAGCGCCATGAGCGCGATCATGATCGTGCCGAGGCCGGCCATGACGTGAAACGAGTAGTAGAGGAGCTCGATGTTCTGCGGCCACAGGTCCGGCGGGAAGTCGTCGAGGCCGCGGACGTCGCTGTGGAAGGTGCCGTAGGCGAGGAAGCTGAGCGCGCCGGGGACGCGAATGGGGTTGTCGAGCTTGCGCTCCGCGATGTTGGGCTGGCCGATGAGGGTGATGCCGGCCATGGGGCCGGTCTCGAAGCGGCCCTCCATGGCGGCGAGGCCGACGGGCTGATGCCTCGCGACGAGCTTGGCCTGCTGATCGCCCGTCGGGAACGCGACCGCGAAGCCCGCGACGAGGCCGAGCGTGGTGCCGAGGGCGAGCAGGCGCGCGGCGCGCGGCGCGTGGCGGTCGGAGAGTGTGTAGTATGCACCGATCGCCGCGACGACGAACGCGCCGGTGACGACGGCCGCGACGATGACGTGCGCGAACTCCGCGAGGGCCCAGCGGTTGCCGACCAGGGCGCCGAGGTCTTCGAGGACGAGCACGCCGCCCTGCTGCGACGAGCCCTGCGGGTGCTGGAGGAAGGCGTTGGTGGCGACGATGAAGTACGCCGAGAGCCAGCTGCCGGCCCAGAGCGCCATCGAGGCGGCGAGCTTGCCTCGTGGGCCGACCCGGTCGCCGCCCCACAAGAGCACCCCCAGGAAGGTGCTCTCGAGGAAGAACGCGAAGACGCCCTCCATCGCGAGCGTCTGGCCGATGACGCCGCCAGCGAAGCGCGAGAAGCCGGCCCAGTTGGTGCCGAACTGGAACTCCATCGGGATGCCCGTGACCACGCCGAAGGCGAAGTTGACGGCGAAGATCCGCGCGAGGAAGTCCGCGAGCGCGGCGTCGTCGCCTCGAGGGTCGCGCAGCGCGCGCAGCCGCAGCCACGCGATGACCGGCGCGAGGCCCATCGTCAGCTGCGGAAAGACGTAGTGGTAGATGGCGGTGAACGCGAACTGCAGGCGGTGCCAGACGAGCGCGTCCCCCATCGCGCGCCTACACGGTGACTTCGCAGCGCGTGATGGCGACGGCCCGGCCCTCGGTGGCGAGGCGCATCACGAGCTTGCGCCAGCGGCCGTTGCCGGCCTTCGCGTCCTCGGCGAGGAGCTGGCCGACCGCGTCGACCACGTCGCGCGTCGTGTCCACCGTGGCGAGCTCGCCGTCCTCCGTGGCGGCGACCACCGTAACGAAGTAGCGCGCCTTGTCGCGCGCCGCGTCCACGTTGACGATCACGAGCGCCGAGCGGAACGGGGTGTGGAGAGCGCGCCGCAACAGCGCGCCGGCGGCGTGGGCGACCGGCAACAGGAGCTGTCGCGCGGGCTCTCGCGCGGACGGCGGCGGCGCCTCGGTGACGAGAGGCGAGCTGGGCTTGGGGGCGACGGCTGCGGGCGGCATCGTGCGTGCAGCCTCGAGGTAGGGCTCGCGGCGCGGCAGGTCCAGGTCCGGGACGACGGGCTCCGAGGACGACGGGGCGGGCGCGCTCTCCGAGCGCCGGACGAGGGCGGGCCTCGGCGCGGCGGCGAAGACCGCATACCAGGCGACGTGGTCGCCCTCCGTCTGCGCGACCATCGCGGAGGCCCGGGCCCAAAAGGCCGCGACGCGGCAGAGCACCTCGGCGTCCTGGGGGCCGTCGAGCTGCATCTGGCGCGTGAGAAGCTCGCGGAGCTCGGTGCGCTGCGCCTCCGCGAAGGCCTCGTCCATGCGGCACGGGGTGAGCGCGATCGTGTTCTCCTTGCCCGACCACCACCAGCGAAACAGCCCCAGCTCGGGGAAGAACGTGCCGACGAGCTCGATCGGCGCCTCGAGCAGGAGCATGCCGACCCGAAACCACGCCGCCGTCTGCCGTTTCCCGTCGAGGCGCGCGTCGTCGTGGCCGGCGACGCGCGAGGCGTGCGTGCGCATGCGCGCGCCCCACTCCTCGCGGATCCCATCCTCGATGGCGCGCACCCTCTCTAGCGTCATCCGACGCACGAGGGTATCACAAGCGCCCTCAGAACCAGCCGGCGATGCCCAGCGTGCCCGGGCCGACGATCGCGTGCGCGTGCGAGTGCGACGACTCCTTCTTTCCGCCCGTCGTGAACGCCAGCACCACGGTGGTGATCGCCATGGCGACGGTCACTCCGCCGGTGATGTCCGTCGCGAGCGCGAAGCTGCGCGTCTTGTTGCGCGCGTCGTCGACCTGCTGCGTCGTCACGCCGGGCTGGGAGACCTTCGCGTCGAAATCGCTCTTGGCGGAGAGCGCGAGCCCACCGAGCACCCCCGTGACCACGCCGAGCGCGGCGGTCGTCGACAGGCCGATCCAGAAGCCCGTGGACGGGCCCCCGTGGACGGGCGCCGGCGGCGGAGGCTCGGCGATGGGTGCATTCTCCACGGGAGCCGCCGATGGCGGCGCAGGCGGAGGCGCCGGCGTGTTGTTGGGAGCCTTGGCCTCGGCGACCTCGAGGGTGATCGTGGGCCGGTCGCCGCCCGCCACGTCGATGACGCGGCTCACCGGCACGACCCCGGCCTTGGCCACGGTGATCTTTCGGCGGCCCTCGCTGACGACGATGGGCTCGCGCAGCGGCGTCTTGGCGACGGGGACGTCGTCGACCAAGACGTCGGCTCCCTCGACGTTGACCGTGACCTGCACGCG
>DATIQP010000814.1:0-11036 GCA_035470765.1 Polyangiaceae bacterium
GTTCATGCCCTTGGTCATCGGCGTCTCGATCATGCCCGGGGCGATGGGCGGCCTGAACGCGCTCGTCAACAACGCCGGCATCATCCGCGACGGGTTGCTGATCAAGAAGGACCGGGAGACGGGCGCGATCAAGAAGCTGGCCGCGGCCGACTGGAACGCCGTCATCGGCTTCAACCTGACGGGCGCCACGCTCATGGCTCGCGAGGTCGCGGCGAAGATGGCGGAGACGGGCCAAAGACCCGGTGTCATCGTCAACATCTCCTCGGTCTCGCGCCACGGCAATCGCGGCCAGTCGAACTACGTCGCCGCGAAGGCCGCGCTCGCGGCCAACACCGTGACGTGGGCGCGAGAGCTTGCGCCGTTCGGCATCCGCGTGGGCGCCATCGCTCCGGGCATAATCGAGACGCCGATGACCAAGGGCATGAACCAGAAGGCGCGCGACGCGCTCGTGGCCGCGATCCCGGTCGGGCGCATCGGCGACCCGGAGGACATCTGGCTCGCGGTAAAGTTCGTTCTCGAGTGCGACTACTTCGACGCGCGCTGCGTCGACGTCGACGGCGGCCTGGTGATGTGAGGCGGAGGAGCTACTTCGCTCCTTCGCGCTCGAAGCGATCGAGCGCGCGGTTCAAGAAGGGCACGAACGCCGCGGTGGCTCGTTCGTTTCCCACGCTCGAAGGATGGCTGTCACCGGCGCCGGACGCGTACGCTGAAACGTTGTACCGTCCGTCGCCGGTGAGCACGTCGAAGTAGTCGAAGACGACGACGTTCGCGCGCGGATACCCCGACAGCCAGCCGTCCGGGGATTTCATCCAATCGTCGAAGGTGCGCGCCAGCGCGCCGCTCTCGTCCGGCGCGAGCCGGTGGCTCCTGCCGAGCACGCGCTTGGCCGCGCGCGCGAACGCCCGCCACGCCGGGACGGGACCGTCCGGCGCGAGCGGCGGCGCCGTGACGTAGACGAAGAGCACGTCGGGGCGCTTGGCCAGCTCCGTGAGCACGGCGGTCATCGTCGCCTTGGCGTTGGCGACCGTGAGCTCGGGTCCGGCCGGGTCTCCGGGCGGCGCGCCCACGCCGACGAAGTCGCTGTTCGTGAAGCACGACTTGAAGACGACGACGTGGTGACTACGAGCTACCTCGTCCATCTTGCCCTTGAACTTCGGCAGCCAGTCGAACAGATCGGTCCGCTCGCCGAGGTCGCTTCCGTACGACGCCTCGTGGACGACGTAACCGGCCGCCTCGAGCCGCGCGCGCAGCTCGCCGCCGTTCGGGTGCCGGGCATAGATGCACCGTTCCCGCTGTCCCTCGCCGTCCGGGCCGCCGCCCACGTCCGCGAGCCACTGGCCTCCGCACGAGTGGTGAATGAAGAGCAGCTCGGTCCTGTTGGCCGGACCGTCGGCCGAATATTTCGACAGATCGACGCCGGCGGCGCGCGGCCCCGTCGCTGGGGAGGGCTTCGCCCCGACGGGCACCATCGACCCGAGCGCGAGCAACGCGCCCGTGCCGAGCGCGAGGATCCGGCGGTTCATGTCGACCTCCTTGTCGCTCGTCGCGAAAGCGGCGGCGACGAAAACTTGGCTAGGTGCGTGTGCTGCATAGCACACGCACACAGCCTCGGACGAGCCTCGGCTAGTCCGGCGCGCCCGAGCCCGCGGTCGCCTTCTTGCGCGCGAGCACGGCGCGCACGTTGCCGGCCCCGTCCGTTCGCCCTTGCGACGGCTCGTACGCGCGCGACCGCTCGAACAGGCGCATCACCTGCCGAGCTTGTCCGAGACCGATCTCGAAGAGCAGCCACCCGTTCGCCTTCAAGAAGCGCACGGACTGCGCGATGACGCGCTGGTGGACCGAGAGGCCGTAGGCGCCGCCGTCGAACGCCTCGCGCGGCTCGAGCTCCAGCAGGACCTTGCGATCCTTCTGCAGGCGACCCGTGGAGATGTACGGCGGATTGCACACGACGAGGTCGACCGCCTCCTCGCCGACGCAAGACGCGAGCGAATCGAAGAGGTCGCCCTGATGAACGGAGACGCGGTCCCCCACGCCGAGGCGCGCGACGTTTGCGCGCGTCGCGGCCACGCAGGCGTCGGTGACGTCGCTCGCCCACACGTGCGCGCGCGGGATGTACGCCGCGATGGCGCAGGCCAGGTTGCCGCACCCGCAGCACATGTCGACCACTCGCACCGGGCCTGGACGCAGGGCGAGCACCTCGAGCGCCGCGAGGCCCAGGATCTCGGTCTCTGGTCGCGGCACGAGCGCGCCGCGCTGGACCTGCAGGGTGAGGCCCATGAACGTGGTGTGCCCGCGGGCGTACACACGTTCGATGTGACTGTATTCGTCGGCCGCGGGATCCTGCACGTCAGTCATCGCCGCCCTCGATTCCTTGATGGAGCGAGCCACGTCACGGCGCTGCCGCCGTCGTGATGAAGCTAAGCCGTCGTTTCACGCCGCGCAGCCCAGCCGCAAAGAAAATTCCTCGTCAGGTGCTTCGACCCGCCACGCGCGCCCGCCCACGGCTCCGCGGCGCCGCCTTCTCCTCGACGTGCGCATAGAACTCGTCGATGACGGGCCACAGGCGCTTGCTCGCGGCGCGCGAGACGACGGCGCCGACGTGCCCGCCGGGCAGGTGCAGGTGCTGCTTGTCGCGGCTGCCCGCGAGCTCGAGCAAGGCGGTCGCGGCGGCCTTCGGCACGATGTTGTCGTGCTCGAAGGACACGACCAGCAGCGGGCACGTGACGTTCTCGAGGCGCGCCGGCTCGCCGCCGAGCGTGAAGCTCCCCTTCGCGAGGGCGTCGCCGCGATAGAGCTCCTCGATGTAGCGGACGTAACACTCGCCGGGGAAGGAGACGTTGTCGCTGCCCCACGTCTCGAGCGCGAAGAAGCCGTCGAGGAACTCATCGTCCCAAGCGCGGTCGACGAGGTGCACGGCCTTGGAGAGGTTGAGCGTGGGCCGCAGCAGGTGGAACGCGCTCTGCATCAGCTGCCACGGAACGTTGCCGGCGCCGGCGACGAGCGCGCGCACGTCGAACGTCGGCGTACGCGTCCAGGCCTCGAGCAGCCCGTCCACGCCCTCGCCGCTGAAGCGCACCGGGGCGGCGAGCGCGCACATGGACGCGATGTGCTCGTGGTGCACCGCAGCATGGATCGTCGTGAGCGTCCCGCCGAGGCAGTAGCCGAGCAGGTGGACCTTGTCGGCCCCGCTCGTCTTGCACGCCCGGCGAATGGCCCGCCCGAGGTAGGTGCCCGCGACGTCGTCGAACGTGAGGTAGCGGTCCTCGTCGTCGGGCGTGCCCCAGTCGATGCAGTAGACGTCGTAGCCGCGCCCGAGGAGGTACTCCGCGAAGCTCTTGCCCGGCATCAGGTCGAGGACGTAGTGCCGGTTGATCAGCGAGGGCACGAGCAGGACGGGCGTGCGGCGCGTCGGCGCGGCGGCTCCGCGATACCGGAGCAGGCGCCACTTGTTCTCCGAGAACACCACGTCCGCCGGCGTCGTCCCCACGGCCGGCTTCGGCCGCGCCGCGAGGCCCGCCAGGTTGAAGAGTCGACGCAGACCTCGACCCCCGCGCTCGCCCGTCATGATCCGCTCGCGTACAGCGCTTCGAAATCGCGCCCGAACGCCTCGTAGATCTTCTTGCGCCGGACCTTGAGCGAGGCGGTGAGGAGCCCGGCCTCCACGGTCAGCGGTGTCCGCAGGATGGCGAAGCGCTTGATCGACTCGTAGCTCGCGAGCTCGGCGTTGACCGCGTCGACGCGCCTCTGGAGCGCGGCACGCAGCTCCTCCTCGCTCATCGCGGCCGCGAGCTGCTGGTCCGGCCAGAGCCCGGCGACGAGGAACTTCTTGCCGTCGCCGTAGACCACCGCGTGCGCGATCAGGGGATCGCCCGAGAAGCGCACCTCGATGTTCGCGGGCGGGACGTTCTTGCCGCCGGCCGTGACGAGGATGTCCTTCTTCCGATCGACGATCTGCAGGAACCCGTCCTCGGTGAAGCGTCCGACGTCGCCGGTCTTGAGCCAGCCGTCGTCGGTGAAGATCTCGCGCGTCGCGGCGTCGTCCTTGTGATAGCCGCGGAAGACGTTCGGCCCCTTCGCGAGGATCTCGCCGTCCTCGGCGAGCTTGAGCTCGACGCTCGGGAGCGGCTTGCCCACGCTGTCGAAGCGGTACGCGTCGGGGCGGTTGAGCGTGAGCGTGGGCGACGTCTCCGTCAGGCCGTAGCCCTCGATGATCAGGACGCCCGCGTCGTAGAACGCCTCCTTCACCTCGCGCTTGAGGCCCGCGCCGCCCGAGAGGCAGAAGCGCAGCCTGCCGCCGCTCGCTGCGGCGATCGCGGCCTTGCGGCGCGCGGGGTCCGTCACGCCGAGCGCGCCCTGGGCGAGCTTCTCCCAGTGCGAGGGCACGCTCATGAAGACGTGCGGGCGGAGCTCGGGCAAGAGCGACAGCACCTCGCGCGGATCGCTCATGTACGAGACCCAGCCGAGCGTGTTGCCGAGGCACATCTCGCCGAAGCCGAAGATGTGGCTCATCGGGAGCCAGAGCACGTCGACGGCGCCCTCGTCGAGCAGCGGCGCGTTGCACTCGAGCCAGTCGCGCCCGTTGACGGCGATGTTGCGGTGCGACAAGGGCACGCCCTTGGGGTGACCGGTGGTGCCGCTGGTGTAGAGCATCAGCGCGGTGCGATCGAGCGACACGCTCGCCATGCGGCGCTCGAGCTCGCTGGGGTCCGCGGCGTGGCGCGCCGCCCCGATCGCGCGAGCGCGCGAGAAGGCAACGACGTGCTCGTCGAGGACGGCGTCCGCGGGTGTCGGCTTGCCGGCCTCGCGGAGCTTCGCCGCGACGCGCTTGGCGTCGACCCGGTCGTCGAGGAGCACCACCCGCTCGAGCTCCGGCAGCGCGCTCCACGACTCCAGCACGCGCGACAGGAGCGCGGGCGTGTCGACGAAGAGGACCTTGGCGTCCGCGTGGCCGACGACGTACGCGACCTGCTCGGTCGTGCTCGCGGGGTAGACCGGCACCATGACGCCGCCCGCGGCCTGGATCGCGAGCGCCGCCGCGGCCCACTCGACCCGGTTCGGGGCGTAGATCGCGACGCGGTCTTCCTCGCGGAGCCCGGCGCCCGCGAGGAACAGCGCCACGTCGCGCGTCATGTCCGCGAACGCTTGCCACGTCACCGGCGTCCAGGCGGCCCCTTCTCCGCGGACGAAGAAGCGCGGACGGTCCTTGCGCTCGGACAGCGCGTCGAACACCGCGCGCGGCGCGATTTTCAGCTCCAGGTACTTCGATACATCCATGACCCACCCATCCTTGGTCGTTTGCGGCGCCGCTCGAAGGCGTCGACTTCAGCGTTCGAGCTTCTCTTCGAGATCGTTGAGCCGGCTCTCGAGCTTGTGCAGCGCGTGGAGCGTGCGCTCCTGATCGCGCTTGGTCGGCAGGCCGAGCGCGCCCCACCACATCGCGGACGCCCGGTCGCTCGCGGCCTTCATCCGCATCGCGCTGGTGAGCATCGCGCCGGACGGCTTGAGCACGAGCGGGCTCTTCATCCACGTCTCGATCAGCTTGGCCGTCGCGTTCTCCCACGCGTCGAACCCTTTTTTGTACGTCTCCCAGAGCATCTCATCCTCCGCTTGTCGTCGTCATTGACCGAGTCGTCGCAACTCGGCCGCCGTCGTGAAATCGTCGCTCGTCTCGTTCGGCTGGCTGGTCGCCCGCGCGACCTCGCCGAAGCACTCGAACAAAAACGACGTCTGGCGCGTGACCACCGTCTGGCCCGCGCTCGGCTGCGTCGTCACCACCGTGCGGACGCGCAGCGCCTGCGTGAACGTGTAGGTCTCGAGCGTGAGCTGGCCCGAGGCGTCGACGGCGATCTGGTAGGTGTCCTTGCCGGCGTAGGGCAGGCCGCGCAGGGTGCCCCCGGTGATCGTCCCGCTCGAGACGTAGGACGACCCGACCAGCAGCGGGAAGCGGTAGATCGTCACCGGCTGGTCGTAGACGAGGAGCGTCTCGCCGCCGGGGCCCGTCGCGTCGCGCGACGCGAGGCCGAGCAGCGTGATCGCCGCGGAGCTGTAGGCGTACACGGCCTCGAGCGTGTCGCCCGCGTCGAACGGGGCGACGAACGTGCCTCCCGGAAAGCTGGCCTCGTACCACTTGCCGGACAGCGTCGACGCCTCGATCGTGGCGACCTGGTCGTCGACGTAGTCGGCGCCGAAGTCCCACGTCCGGTGGCCTTGCGCGTCCACCTTGCCGACCAGGTCCACCGTGCGCGTCACGCCCGGCGGCGAGACGAGGTAGTGCACCGGGACGCCGAGCGCCGGCGAGAGCTCGGTCGCGTCGATCTGGCCGTCGAGGTTCGGCGCGCAGGAGAGCTGCGGCAAGGCGCCGGCCTCGTACGGGGAGTGCGTCGGCTGCGGCGTGCGGTTGTCGCCGCAGGCGAGCAGGGCGGCGACCGCGGCCGCGAGACCGAGCGACATGGTGCGCTGCAACATCACGGCTCTCCTTTCCCGAACAGGAACGCGACGCGGAGGCGGATCGACTGGGCGGGCTGAGCCTTGAGCCCGCCGGGGACCTGGACGTTGTCCATACCCGAGAGCGGGAACAAAAGCCCGTAGTCGAGCGCGACGTAGAAGCCGTCGCGACTCCGATAGGCGAGCGTCGGGTCGACCTCGACGCCGAGGGGCCGGTCCCCGCTCGGCGACCAGCGGTCCGCCGACGCGAACGACGCGACGGCGGCCAGGTCCAGGCGGAGCTCACCGGCCGGGTTCGCGAGGATGCGCGCGCGCGCGTGGGGACGGAAGTAGAACGCGCCCGTCACCTGCCCGATGATCTCGCGGAAGAGGATCCGATCGATGTGGTAGTCGGGGTTGAATCGAAACGAGTCGACGCGGTTGCCCGGCGGCGGGATGGGGACGTTGCCGAGGGTCGCGTCCGGGTCGCCCGACGCGTAGCCGCCGTCCAGGCCGACGCCGTACGGCGAGGTCGGCGTGCCCACCTCGGACTCCACGGCGAGGCCGAGCTGACTCGACTGGACCGGCTGGCGCATGATGACGCCGGGGACGAGCGACGCGTTGTCGACCTGCCCGCCGATGTAGACCGCCTCGGCGGCGATGCTCGCCTCGGGGTGCGTGACGCGGAAGTAGCCGTCGGCGAGGTAGTATTTCGCGCCGCGCCCCATCACCTGCGAGTCGCTCAGCGCGACGGGCCCCGTGCCGGGCGTGGGCAAGTACGCGGCGGGCACGTCGCCGTCCTGCCAGCGGTACGCGCCGAGCAGCCCGTACTCGATCGTCGTCTTGCCGGCCTTGCGGCGCCGCTCCTTGCTGAGATCGGTCTTGAAGCGGAGCGCGGCGAGCGTGAGCGAGCGCACGTTCGACAGCGGCGCGATCGCGATCACGCGGTTGTCGGCGCGCGGCGCGAGGGCGAGCGTCGCCGAGTAGTCGAAGGCGAACGCGAAGACGTGCCCGAAGAGCGGGGACAGGAACGCGACGCGATCGACCGAGTCGCCCGCGTCGCAGTCGAGGCAGTCACCGCCGTTGGCGTACATGCCGAGGCCGAACTCGTTGCCCATGCGCCCGACCGCGAGCAGCCCGATGGGCAGGAGGGCCTCGCCGTACGCGCGCCGCAGCGAGAAGATGTTGCCCGTCGGCCGCTGCGTCAGCGAAGCGTACGGCACCCCCTCGGGCATCGATCCGAGCGCGACGTTGTCGAGCGTGTCGAGCCGCACCTTGACGGCGACCCCGCCGCCCGGCGCGTACGCCGCGACGTCCGTGCGCAGGCGCATGTCGGCGTTCGTGAGCCACTGACCGTTCGGATCGCCGAGCGGCACGGGGAAGAGCGGCTGCCCGTTGGGCAAGAGCCCGCGATCGAGATCCAGGTTGTAGAGCGCCTCGCCGCGAGCCCTCAAGTAGCCGTCGAGCTGCACCTCGAACTTCTCGCGCGGCGTGATGTCCTGGCCGATGTCGGTGTAGCCCGTCGCCCGCGCCGAAGGCGAAGCGAGGCAAAGGACGCCCGCGGCTGCAAACCCGACGAAGCGGCGCACGGCTTACTTGAGCTCCCGCTCGATGACGGGCTCGCTCCCGGTCGCGGGGGCGGGTTGCTGCGCGGGCTGCGGCTGCCCGGATTGTTGCGACGCACCATTCGCGTGCAGCTCGGGCTCGAGGAAGGTGAGGAGGTCCGCCGTCGAAGGGTTCTTCGCCTCGATCATCGGGAAGTGGCCGCACTGCGGGTAGACGATCAGCTTGGCGTTCGGCAGCTCGCGCGAGAGGCGCTCGCCGAAGCGCAACGTCGTGACGGCGTCCTCGCGGCCCCAGAGCAGCACCGTGGGCTGCTTGATCGTCCTGTACTTGCCCTGCACCAGCGCGTAGCGCTGGCCGCGCACCGCGGCGAGCGCGGCCGCGACCGTGCCGGGGCGCTCGAGGGCGTCCTCGACCTGCTCGACGAGCTTCTCGCTGACGAGCTTCGGGTCGTAGAACGCCTGAGCGATCTTGTCGTCGGGCCGCTCCTTGTACCAGAGCGAGAACATCATCTCCCCGACGCCGTCGGCCCGCGCCCAGTGGAACATGGTCGGCAGCTGCTCCTCGTAGACCCAGGCGTCGTAGAGGGCGAGGCGCGAGATGCGCGACGGGTGTTGCAGCGCAGCGGCGAGCGCGACCGACGCGCCCCAAGAGTGCGCGACCCACGCCGCCGTGGTGACGCCGCGCTGATCGAGCAGGCCGTAGACGAGCTTGGCCTGCGCGCTGGGCGAGTAGTCGCCTTCGGGCCGGTCCGTCCAGCCGAAGCCCTTCAGGTCCATCGCGATGACGCGGAACCCCTTCGCCTCGAGCGCCGCGGCGACGCCGTCCCACGCGTCCAGCGCGGAAGCGAAGCCGTGCACGAGCACGACGGGCGGGCCCTTGCCGCGGTCGACGTACCGCACACGCACGCCGTCGACGTTGGCGAACGTGGCGTCCTTCGGCTCGCCGGGCATCGCGCCCGCGTGGAAGGACAGACACCCGGCCAGCATCGGGAGCAGCAGGATCGTCATGAGGAGGAGCTTGAAGGTCATGGCGGTCACGGGGCGAGGCGCTGCACTTCGGCGGCGCTGGTGAACTCGACCTTCGTCTCGTCGGCCTGCGAGGTGATCGTCGCGATCGTCCCGAAGCACTCGGTGACGAACGCGAAGGAGCGAATGATCGTGACGGTGAGGCCCACGGTGCGCGTCATCGTCGTGCGCGCGCGCAGGACGTCGAAGGTCCCGAAGGGCGTCTTCATCGTGCCGTGGGCGTCGACCTGCGAGGAGTACGCCTCGGTGTAGACGACCGGCACACCGCTCGCGGTGCCCTGCACGGTCGACGTCGTGCTCCACGACGCGTTCATCGTCAGCGGGAACGCGAGCGCCTCGACCTCAGGCTGGTAGCTCACGTTCGTCTGCGGGGCGGCGCTCGTCGGCGAGACGATGCCGTCGAGGAGCAGCGCGCTCCCGCTCGTGCGGAACACACCGAGCAGGCTGGTCTGGATCGACATGCGCGCGGCGTAGCTCGCGCTCGGGAAGCTCGCGGCGTACCAGGCGCCGCCGATGGCGACCGTGTCGATGGCCATGTCCTGATCGCCGCTCAGCGCGCCGCTGAGATCCCAGGCTCGCGCGCCATTGCCCTGCGTCTGGCCCGCGGTGTCCACGGTGACGTTCGTCGCGACGCGGAAGTTCGCGTGCAGGCCGGCCTTCAGCGGTACCTCGGAGGCGAGGATGGTGCCGTCGTTGTTCGGCACGCACCCCGTGACCGGCGCGTCCGACGATTGGAGCACGTCGCCGGGAGCGTCGCCGAGAGCGTCGCTGCTCGAGGGGGCGTCCGTGCCGCCGCCGTCGCTGCCGGCCGGCGGGGCGCACGTCCCGTCCGAGAGGCAGATGCCCGAGGCGCAGTCGGCTCCGGCGTGGCAAGCGACGTCGGGGTTGCTCGAGCACGCGATCACCCCGAGCGCCGAGAGGATGGCCCAGCCCGCTACGCGAAAAGCCGCCGTTCGCATGGCAATCCCCTACCGCCGAGCCAGGGTGGCGTCAACCACTTTTGTGCATTGCAACATAACCGTTTGTGCGACGTTAGCGGCAAGTTTCTGCGGCACCGTAACGACTCTCGCCATCTCGGTGTTGCAGTGCACCTCGGGCCGGGATAGAAGCAGGGCGTGGGCCCGCTCCTGACCGTCAAGAAGTACCCGAACCGGCGCCTCTACGACACCGAGGCGAGCCGCTACATCACGGTGGACGAGCTCGCCGACCGCGTCCGCGCGGGGCGCGACGTCCGCGTGCTCGACGCCCGCACCGACGAGGACCTCACCCAGCCGACGCTGGTCCAGCTGCTCGTCGAGGGCAAGCGCGCCCACCTGCTGCCCGTGCCGCTGCTCCACCAGCTCGTCCGCATGGGCGACGACGCGCTGGCCGAGTTCTTCGGGCGCTACATGACGTGGGCGCTCGAGGTCTACTTCGGCGTGAAGCAGCGCGCGACCGGCGGCGCCAACCCGTTCGCGCAGGTCCCCTTCGACATGGCGGGCGCGCTCGCCCGGCTCTTCCTGGGGCAGCCCTCGGCCTCGCCGCAGCCCGCGTCCGCTCCGATGACGCCCATCCCCGAGCCGCCCACGGCGGGCTCCGAGATCGCCGAGCTGCGGCGCGAGCTGGCGGAGCTGAAACGGAGCGTGCAAGGCAGCCGCCGCGCTGCACCGCGCAAGCGCGGCGAGCCCGCGACGAACGGCCGCACCAAGCGGTGAACGTAGGCGCTCGGCGCTCTCTCTAACGCTTGAAGACGGCGGCGTCGGAGGGGAGCTTCGTATCCACGATGACGCGCACCACGGTGCTCTCGCCGGTCGTCGGCTTCATGCCGGCGCGGCAGGCGTCGGCGTTCATCGTCGCCGCGCGGGCCGCCTCGCGCTTCGACTTCAGGCTCGCCAGCGTGCGCCTCACCGTCGCGGCGTCCCCTGCCCGCATGGCCGATTTCAGCTGCGCCGCGTCGTCCTTCGCCCCGCGCACGGCCGCGTCGACGCGGCTCAGCGCGTCGTCGATGCACTTCACCTGACCGGCAGGCACGGGCCTCGACGC
>DATIQP010000815.1:0-3388 GCA_035470765.1 Polyangiaceae bacterium
GTTGAAGGAGGGGCTGTCGACGCAGCTAGGGCGCTGGTTCGTCAAGGGCGGGGTCGAGCTGTCGGGCGGGCAGTGGCAGCGGCTCGCGCTCGCGCGCGCGTTCATGCGACGCGGCGCGGACGTGCTGGTGCTCGACGAGCCCACCGCGGCGCTCGACGCCGAGGCGGAGCACGCGGTCTTCGAGCGCTTCGCGCGGCTGACCAAGGGCCGCACGAGCATTCTCATCTCGCACCGGTTCCCGACGGTGCGGATGGCGAGCCGCATCGTGGTGCTGGAGGGCGGGCGCGTGCGCGAGCAGGGGACGCACGAGGAGCTGATCGCTCGGGGCGGGAGGTATGCGCAGCTATTTGCCCTGCAGGCGCAGGGGTATCAGTAGAAAGAAAGGGGGGGCCCCCACCCCGCTCGTGCTCGGCGGCGTGCTCGCGCTGCCCCGCGCCAACCGAGTGACGCTCGCAGCGCTTGCGCGCGCCGCCTGCGCGCGAGCGGCCTCCCCCACGTTCTCGCTTCGCTCGAACGGGGGAGGAGGCCATCCGACTCCGACTCCGGTTCCGACTCCGGTTCCGGCTCTGTCTCCGTAAGCCGACGCCGGCGCGACTCCGAGGTCTTGCGCCGCGCGCCGCGTTAACGGAGAGTGGGCCGCACCATGCTGGCGAAGAACCGTCCGATCCGCGCGATCCTTTCCATCGTCTTTGCGGCCGCCTCGATCGTCGCGATCGGCTGCGGCAGCTCCACGAATCCTCCGGCGAATGATGCCGGCACCACCGCCGACGCGAGCCTGGACGCCGACACGAGCGTGGCCGACACGGGCAGCGACGCGAGCTCCCCGGCGGACGCGGACGCGGCCGCTCCACTGACCATCTCTCCGACCGCGCCGACCGCGAAGGGCTGCTCCACCGACACCGTCACGTTCACTGCGAGCGGCGGCACTCCGCCCTACACGTGGAGCACGAGCGAGGGTGGCAGCACGAACCTGACCGTCATCAACCCGACGCAGGCGACGTGGACCGACAGCTCCGACAACTTCTGCGGCACCCCGGGGACCGTGACGATCACGGTGACGGACTCCAAGGGCGCCACGGCCTCCGCCGTAATCACGGTCCTCGCCGGCTGAGTGCCGGGCCGCACCGCGGATTCCGTGCGCTCAGGGGCACAGCCAGCCGCTCCGGCACACCTCGGGCGCCTTCTCCGTCTCGTTCATGTTCGCGCAGTTCTCGCGGCCGATGGCGTCGACGCACGCAGCGAGCCGCGCGCCGTCGACGTACTTGCAGTGGTGGCCCAGCAGATCGTCGCGCGTCGCGCGGCGGATGTCGGCGTCGCAGTAGTCCGCGCCGCGGTAGATGCCGCGCGAGTCGACCGCTCCGCACGCTTGAGCCCGCGCGCACTGCGCTCGCGTGATCTCGCTGATGGCGCCGTCGATCGCCACGACGTGCGCGCTCTTGACCTCGGCCGAAGTGAGCGAGGTGGTCGAAACGTCGGCGGAGGCGGCGCAACCGACGAGCGGCGCGATGATGCAGCTGATGCGGAGCGCTCTCATGGTGGTGCTCTCAGGGAAAGCATCGGGCACGCCACGCTCCTCGAGGCGGAGGACGCAGCCCTTCCGTGAGCCGAATCCTGGTCCTCTCTATGCAGACATGAAGGCGGTCTCCCACTCGTGAGGAGGTGCGCCATGAGGCTCGCCGAGGCGTTCAATCAAACGGCGTTTTCACGATTCATCAACAGCCCCGCTGGCCGCATCTTCCGATTCGCCGCCGGTACGGGATTCCTCGTCGTGGGCTACATGTTCAGGGATCGTCCCCTCGGCATGGCCTCCATGCTCTTCAGCATTCTCCCGCTCAGCGCCGGGGCGTTCGACGTTTGCTACCTGAGCGGGCTCTTGGGAGGTCCCTTGGCGGGCGCGAAGATCCGCGAGTCCCAGCGTCACCCGCCCGGCGTGGCCGGCCCGAAGACGCCACCCGCTTCGAGCCTCGAGGCGTGACCGGGCAGAACTGTCCCACGGCTCATCGGCGATCCGCTGGTCGCTGCGCGCCCCACGGCATCCGATCGCATCGCGAGCCATCGCGAGCCTTCGCGAGCGTGAAGCGTCACGGCTTCATGATGCGACCCGGTGCGCCGTTGGCTCCTTTGACGGTGTGGCAGTGGTTGCAGTCGCCGCTCGTCGCCTTCGTGCTCATCACGCGCGTGCCGGCGCTCGAGACGACCTTCACGCTGAACGGCGCGACCAGGCGCGTCGCCGGGTTGTAGAGGAAGTTGCCCGCGGAGTTGACGGCGATGGTCGCCGTCCTGCCGTGCGCGTCGGTGACGACGACGCTGGCGCCGCCCTTGATGCCGTCGCAGTTGTCCGGCTCGTGCGCCGTCGGGTAGACGGTGCCGGCGATGTTCCAGCTGTGGCACCCGTCGCACGCGACGCCCGGGTGCATCGTGCTGTCGTAGGTGCCGTTCCACGTCTGCTTGCTCGTGCACACGAGCGGGGTGTTGTACGGATTGTTCGCGTCCGCGACGCCTGCGTCCTTGGACGAGGAGCCCGCGTCCGTCGCGCACGCGACGCCCTTGGGCGTGCCCGCGACGACCCAGGCCGCGAACGTCGCGATCTCCTGCGTCGTGGGCTTCGTCCCGCTCGGCGGCATCGGCGACTGCGTGCTCTGCATCCGCGCGAGGGCCTCTTCGGCCTCCGTCTTCGAGGGGTCCGAGAGGCTCGGCGCCGTCAGGTCCGCATAGGTCACGAGGCGCGAGGGGGCGGTGTGATTCGTGCCGTGGCAGGACCAGCAGTGGGTCTCGAGGATCGTCTCCACGTCGCACGGAATGCCCGCCGCGGTCGCCTGCCCCGCATCGCCCTGCGAGGTCGACGCCGAGTGGCTGCCGCCGCCGTCGGGATCGACGACGTCGTTCGTCTCGCCGGCGAAGGTCACGTAGCAACCTCCGAGCGCCGAGGCGATCAGAGCCAAGAGCAAGGTGCACAAAGAAGCGCCGCGCATGGCCGGCACGCAATGCGCGGAACGTGCCAACGCATCGACGGAGCCAAGCTCGCCATCCGTCGCGAGCGCCTCGCGAGTCGCCGCGGATCCTTGTTACGGACAATCCTCAGTGCGTCCAGCTCTTGGTCGTCACCGCGGCGCCCGCGCTTGCGGGCATCGCAAACCGCACGGTCACCTCGAGGCTCCCCGAGGTGTTGCCCGCGCAGGTGAGCGCGAAGTTGGCGGTCAGGCCGCCCTGCTGGGTGCCATCCGGGAGGATGCGGACGACGGCCGTGGGCCCGTTGAACTTGGCCGAAAGGACCCGTCCACCCCAGACGAACGGCTGCCGCGCGGGGCTCTGGGCCTTGGCGGGCGGGAAGAACGCCGCCTGGCTGGGATGATTCGTCGGGAGCGTGACGGTCAATTCGACGACCACG
>DATIQP010000816.1:0-6513 GCA_035470765.1 Polyangiaceae bacterium
CTCGAGCGCGGTCCTGGTTGGTGGGGTTGACGACGACCGTTTGTTTCTCGCTGCAAGCGAGCCACGGCGACGCTGCCAGCAGGAACAATGCGGTGGAGGCAAGACGAGCATGGATGGGCTTCATGACGCATCTCCGTTCGCGTTTGCCCCGTGAACGTGCAAACAGCGGGCCCCGCACCGTGCTCGGGGCTCCAGCGTTGAAGCAGAAGTCAGTTGAGCCGATCGAGTCTTGACCGAGAGCGGGCGTCGACATGCGGCAGCGAGACGCCGCGGCCGAGCCGCCGCGTTGGAGCCTCAGGCCGACTGGGAGGCCAGAAGCCCGGCGGCTTGGACATGCCGACACGGCACGTGGCGGTCCCGCCGGAGACGTCACGCTGCCGCTTGTTGTTGGCAACAGCGTGGCGCAAGACCATCAACTCAAGTCGTCTGCCGAGTAGGCGAGCTTCAGTCTCGACCGCGCGCGGCCTCGGGCTTGGAGCGCACCGGGGCGAGCAGCAGAGCGCCCAGCGCGGCGGCGCCGGCTCCGAACCAGAACGCCATGCGCGGGTGCAAGTCGAAGAGGAAGCCGAAGACCGCGTTGGCCGGCAACACCGCGATCCCGGTGATGGCGTGGAACGCGCCGAACGCGCGCCCGCGCTGCTTTCGGGTGACCATCTCGGCGAGCAGCGCCTTCTCGGCACCCTCGCTGAGGCCGTAGTAGCCGCCGTAGAGCAGCATGAGGATCCACGTCGCCTCGACGGTGTGCGCGAACGGGAGCATCGCGTACACCGCCGCGTAGAGCACCCAGCCGCCGAGCAGCGTGGGCTTGTGGCCGATGCGGTCGGCGATGCGGCCGCCCGGCACGTTGAGCGTCGCCTTGACCGCGTTGAGCGAGAGCCACGCGATGGGCAGGTACGCCACGGCGAGGCCGAGCCTCGAGAGGCGCAGCATGAGTAAGCTGTCGGCGGAGGCGCCGAGGGAGAACACGGCGACGGCGACGAGGTACCCGCGCACGCGTCCCGGGAGGCGCTCGCTCGGCGGGGCGGCGACGCCGGCGGGCGGGGGCGTGGGCGTCTGGGACGCAGCGGGTTCCTTCACGCCGAAGATCAGCGTCGCGACGGCCAGGATGCCCGGCACGATCGTCCACGCGAAGATGTGCGGGATCGACCAGCCGAGGGCGCTCGCCAGCGTGAAGGCAACGAGGGGGCCGACGACCGCGCCGAGGTTGTCCATCATCTGGTGCACGGCGAAGGCCGCGGCGCGCCGCTCGGGCGAGGCGACGATGGCGAGCAAGGCGTCGCGCGGTGCGGAGCGGAGGCCCTTGCCGACACGGTCGGTCGCCCGGACGAACACGACCTGCCAGGGAGCGATGGCGAGCGCGGTCAGCGGGCGGGCGAGGCTCGAGAGCGTGTATCCCGCGACCACGTAGGGCTTGCGCACCGGGGCCTTGTCGGAGACGACGCCGGTCCGCCACTTGACGAGGGCGCCGACCGACTCAGCCACGCCCTCGACGATCCCCAGCCAGCGCCCCGCCGCCCCCATCGTCGCCAGAAAAGCCGGCAGCAGCGGGTAAATCATCTCGGTCGCCACGTCCGTGAAGAACGAGACCCAGCCCAGCCGCCACACGACCGGCGACAATCGCTCGTTCTTGGGAACCTGATCGGCCGCTTCTGGCATCTGATGTAAAGGGGGCTCATAGCATGAGCCTTTGACGCGACCGCTCTTAGACCTTAAGTTGCCCCAGATTCGAGGAGATCCAGAGATGCACGTCCCCGCACGGGTGATCCGGCCTCTAGCTGAGCCGCCGTATTCGCTTTCGCCACGAACCACGTACCTCGCGAGCTCGCCGCTGCCCACGCGGCTCGGCACGTTCCAGACGCACGTCTTCCGCTCCGTCGCAAACGACCCCACCGGCGACGCGACCGAGAAGGAGCACGTCGCCCTGGTCTATGGCGAGGTCGACGGCGCACGCAGCCTGCCGGTGCGCGTCCACTCCGAGTGCATGACGAGCGAGGTTTTCGGCTCGCTCAAGTGCGACTGCAAGGCCCAGCTCGACACCGCCCTCGCCGAGATCGTGCGGCGCGGTGCCGGCGCGGTCTTCTACCTGCGCCAGGAAGGCCGCGGAATCGGCCTCGCCAACAAGATCCGGGCCTACGAGCTGCAGTCGCACGGCGCCGACACCGTCGACGCCAACCGCATCCTCGGCCTGCCGGACGACGCGCGTCGCTACGACGTCGTGAAGGACATGCTCCATTTCCTCGGCATCGAGAGCGTCGAGCTCATGACGAACAACCCGGCGAAGGTCGACGGCCTGCGCGAGCTCGGCATCGAGGTGACGGCGCGCATCCCGGTCCTCGTCCCGGTAAACCCGCTCTCGGCGGGGTACCTCGACACGAAGCGGCGCCGCATGGCGCACGTGCTTCCGTCGCGGCGCGACGACGCGGAGTGACCGCCAGGGCCTCAGTGCTCCGGGGGTTTGTCCCCCGCCGGGAGCGACGTCACCATGGGGCGGATCCGCTCCATGTATTGTGCAAGTAGCGTCTGGATGCGCGCGGGGTCGGGCGAGCGCAGCACCAGGCCGATGTGGTTCTTCTCCGGCGACCGGTAGACGACCTCGGGGTCGTCGAAACCGCTCGTGTCGGGGCGCTCGTCGGCGACCATCGTCATGAGGAGGCCGCCGTACTCGCTGCGGAGACCGGTCGGGAGCGCGTACGGGGCGACGCCGCCGCTCGTGCGCTGGCGCTCGGAGTCGGCGACCTCGATCTTCGCCCACTCGGCCCACAGGTTGAGCCCGGTCGCGGCCTCGACCATGTCGGCGATGTGCGCGCCGCCGACGCGCGCGGCGCATTCGAGCATGTAGAAGCGGCCGTCGCGGCGGCCCTTGATGAACTCGACGTGCGAGACGCCGCGCACCAGGCTCATGCACTCGAGCGTCTTCTCGTTCAGCTCGAGCAGCGCGCGCTCGTCCTCCGAGCCGCGCGCGACGGTGCTGCTCGAGAAGATGCCGCCGCCGTGGGCGACGTCGAACGGCGGCGCCCCGCACTTGTGGACGGCCGCGAAGAGGACCTCGCGCTCCGAGACGACGGAGTCGACGTGGTAGACGTCGCCGGGCAGGTACTGCTCGAGCAGGAAGTACGACTGCCGGTCGCCCTGCTGGGCGACGAGATCCCAGAGCTGCTGCTCGCTATTCACCTTCGTGATGCCGGCGGCGCTCGCCTCGGAGCGCGGCTTGTTCATCCACGGCGGCGGCACACGCGCCATGAACTCGCGGAGCGCGTCTTAGTTGAGCACGTGGACGAAGTCGGGGATGGGGATGCCCGCCTCCCGAGCCTTCACGCGCATGGCGAGCTTGTCGCGGAAGTGGCGCGCCGTCGTGTCGCCCATGCCGGGGATGCGCAGGTGCTCGCGCAGCGCGGCGGCCGTCTCGACGTCGAAGTCGTCGAGCGCCACGATCCGGTCGAAGCGGATGTTGCGCGCGAGGTACGACACCGTGCGAGTGGTCTCGGCGAGATCGGCGCCATCGCGCATCCCGAAGACGTCAGAGAGGATGTCGCGCGGCCAGGGCCGCATGAGCAGCTTGGCGACCGTGAGCAGGTAGACGCGCGCGCCCTGGGCGGCGGCCTCCCGCATGAAGCGCTCGCCTTTGTAGTAGGTCGCGAGACAGAGGATCGTGACGGGCTCGGCCATCGTGACCGACGGTACCACATGTGCCGCACGCTCGGATCAGCGCGGCGGCAGGAGCGCGACGCCGTAGAACGGCGGGACGCTGCAATCGAGCGGCTTGGCCTCGTCCTCGACGAGCTCGTACAGCGCCGCGCCCCGAGGGATACGGACGTCGGCGACGCGCTCGTACTCGAAGCCTTCGCACCCGTCGAGCGGCCCCTGCTTGATCTCGTCGCACCTTCCGTCGCTCGTCTCGCGGCGGAGCAGGTGGAGCACGTCCGCGTCGCGCACGAGCAGGAGCTCGCTGTCGCCCTGCACGACGCCGATCGAGAAGGCCGCCGCGACGCTCGGCTCGGAGGGGAACTGCCACGAGGGCACCGGGTGCGGCGGTCGGAAGCCGCGTCCTCGGCAGTACGTGACGCCAGGGCGCTCGATCGCGCCCGCGAGCTCACCGAGGGCGATCGAGACCCGACCGGCGCCGTCCCCGACGAGCAGGTCCACGGGCTGGACGTAGTTCGCCGGGTAGTCCTCGGATGGGTCGAGCTGCTTCGCTTTGTGCTGCGGACCCACCCGCCAGACCAGGACCAGGGTGCTGGTGCTCGCGGCGACGACCTCGCGGAAGCCCTTGGCGGCGGGAAAGGCTCGCGCCCAGGAGCCCTTCGCCTCCGAGTGGATCGGCACCGCGCCGTCGGGCACCGAGCTCGGCGGCAGCGGCGCCGCGCCTATCGGGGGCGCCGCTGCCACCGGAGCGGGACCGATCTCCACGTGCCGCGCCGTCGCCGCGGGGCACCCCAGCACGAACAGAACCGTCCCGCCTGCGACCCAGCGCGCTCGCCTCGCCATGTCCTCCCAACGCCCGTCGCCGCGCGCCGCTTCCCATGCTACACGGCGCCCGAAAATGCGCATCGCCCTCACCCACAACCTGCGGCTCACCCAGGCCGTGGAAGATGCCGAGTTCGATCCTCCCGAAACCATCGACGCGATCGCCCGTTCGCTCGGGCGTGCGGGACACGACGTCGAGCGCGTCGACGTGGGCGGACCGCCATCGCGCCTCGTCGCGCGGCTCGAAGCCTACTCGCCGGACGTCATCTTCAACATCGCCGAAGGCCGACGCGGGCGCGTGCGTCGAGGTTTCTACGCGGCGCTCTTCGAGGAGATGGGCATGCCGGCGACGGGCAGCGACGCGTACACGCTCTGCGTGACGCTCGACAAGGCGCTCACCAAGCGGGTCCTGGCCGGGTGCGGCGTGCCCACGCCCCGAGGGCGACTGGTCACGCGCGCGAGCCTGCGCGCGGGCGCGCTCGACGACGTCCAGTTCCCCCTCATCGCGAAGCCGAACTACGAGGGCTCGTCGAAGGGCATCACGCAGCGCAGCGTCGTGGAGGATCCGCACGACCTCTCGCTGGTCGTGGGCGAGCTGCTCGAGGCGTACCCCGACGGCGTGCTGCTCGAGCGCTACGTCCCCGGGATCGACGTCCGCGTGTACAAGGTGGACGGCCTCGGCGCGCTGCCGCCGGTCGAGGTCCGCGTCGATCCGGCGTACCCGCGCCGCTTCCCGATCTACGACTATGCGCTCGCGCACGAGCACGCGTCGGCGGTCTCGATGCACCCGGCGAGGCTTTCCGCCGAGGTCGCGGCGCGCCTGGGCGAGGTTGCCGAGCGCATCTTCGTCGCGCTCGGCATCCGCGATCTCGGCTTCTTGGATTTCCGCATCACGCCCGAGGGGGAGGTGCATTTCCTGAGCGCCACGCCGCTGCCCAGCCTCGAGCCGGACGGCCCGCTCGCGGTCGCGGCGCGCCTGCGCGGCGTCGACTACGACGGGGCCATCCTCGCGATCCTGCGCGCCGCGTGCGCGCGCTCCAAGCTGCTGCCTCAGCTCGGCCAGACCAAGCCCCGCGCCCGCGCCCGCCGCACGTGGCTCAAGGTCGGCCTCGCCTTCAACATGAAGCGCATCGGCTCCGCGGCCGACGACCGCGAGGCCGAGTACGATCCGCCCGAGACGATCGAGGCCATCACCAAGGCCATCGAGAGCCACGGCCACGTCGTCGTGCCGCTCGAGGCGAACGCCGATTTTCCCCGCGCGCTCCTGACCAGCGGCGTCGACGTCGTCTTCAACGTCGCCGAGGGCATCCGCGGCCGCAACCGCGAGGCGCAGGTGCCGTCGCTCTGCGAGCTGCTCGGCGTGCCGTACTCCGGGAGCGACTCGGCGACGCTCAGCATCTGCCTCGACAAGGGGCTCGCCAAGCGCCTGCTGAAGGACGCCACTACGCCCGAGTGGCAGGTGCTCGTCACGGGCCGCGAGAAGCTCCGATCCTTCCGGTACCCGGTCATCGTCAAGCCCAACGCCGAGGGCACGAGCAAGGGGATCACCGGCAAGAGCGTGGTCGACGACGAGGCCGGCGTGCGAGAGCTCGCGCGCGAGATCATCGACAGGTACGGCCAGCCCGCGCTCGTCGAGGAGTACATCTTCGGGCGCGAGTTCACCGTGGGCCTCTTGGGCGAGCGCCGCCCGCGCGTGCTACCGCCGATGGAGGTGGCGTTCTTGAGCCCGAGCGAACGGCCCATCTACGACTACGCTTGCAAGCAGGACTGGCAGCGCTTCGTGCGCTACGAGGTGCCCGCCCACCTCACGAAGGACGAGCTGCGGGCAATCGAGCGCGCGGCCCGCGCTACGTTCACCTCGCTCGGCTGCCGCGACGTGGCGCGCGTGGACCTGCGCCTGACCCCGAACGGCAAGGTCTACGTCATCGAGGTCAATCCCCTGCCCGGCCTCACGCCGGACTACAGCGATCTGTGTCTCATCGCGAACGGCGCGGGCATGGACTACCGCACGCTCATCGGCGAGATCCTGAGCGGCGCGATCAAGCGCTG
>DATIQP010000817.1:0-3312 GCA_035470765.1 Polyangiaceae bacterium
GACGTTCCCGCCGAAGGAGCAGGGCATGGCCATGGCGATGTTCGCGATGGTCATCATGATCGGGCCCGCCGTCGGCCCGACGCTCGGCGGCTGGCTCGTCGACAACTACAGCTGGCCCTGGATCTTCTACATCAACCTCCCGATCGGCGTCGTCGGCATCTTCATGACGTGGCGCTACGTCATCGAGCCGCAGGACGTGCTCGTGGCCAACCGCAAGCGCGCCGAGGTGCAGCGCAAGAACCTCGACATCGCCGGCATCGTCCTCATGTGCATCGGCGTCTCGACGCTGCAGTACGTGCTCGAGGAAGGGCAGAAGAACGACTGGTTCGAGTCGCGCACCATCGTCGTGCTGAGCTTCGTCGCCGCGATCACGCTCGTCGCCTTCGTCATCCGCGAGCTCACGGCCACGGCCCCCGTCGTCAACCTGCGCCTGTTCCGCGATCGCACCTACACCGCCGCCACGCTCATCGCGGGCGTCATGTTCGGGATGCTGATGGGCAGCATGTTCCTCCTGCCGGTCTTCACGCAGGAGATGATGCGCTTCGACGCGACCCAGTCCGGCCTCGTGCTGATGCCGCGCACGCTCGCCATGATGCTCCTGGTGCCCTTCGTCGGCCGCATCTACAACCGCGTCCCTCCCGCGATCGTCGTCGGCGTCGGCGTGCTCTTGTTCGCCCTCGGCTCGTACCAGCTCAGCCACATCACGCTCCAGAGCTCGTCGAAGGACATCGTGATGCCGCTCATCGTCACCGGCTTCGGCTTCGCCTGCCTGTTCGTCCCGCTCACCACGGCGGCGCTCACGTCCATCCCGCGCCCGCAGCTCACGGACGCCGCCGGCCTCAACTCGTTCGTCCGGCAGATCGGCGGCTCCTTCGGCCTCACCCTCTTCGCCACGATGCTCAGCCGGTACACCACGCGCGCGAGCGCGTCGGTCTCTTGGCACGTCACCGACCTGCGGCCCGAGGTCGCCACGCGCATGACGATGATGGCGCACGGCCTCGCCGCTCGCGGCATGGGTCCGGTGGAGGCGAAGGCCGCCGCGCTCAAGGCCATGGCCGGCTCGGTCGTGGGGCAGGGCGCGGTCCTCGCCTTCGAGAAGACGTTCCTGCTCCAGGGCATCGGTTTTCTCCTGGTCTTACCGTTACTCTTCTTTTTGCGAGTCAACACGCCGCACGACAAGCCCGAGCACGTAGAGATCGGAATCGAATGACATGAGCGCCGCAACCCCCATCCGAAAAGAGATCGAGACCGAGCAGCCCGAGCCCGTCGCCGAGGTCGCGACGAAGAAGCGCTCCGGCCGCCCTTACGCCATCTTCGGGGTCGTCGTGGCCGTCGCCATCGGGGGCTACCTGGCGTTCCGCTTCGCCACCGCCGGCCACGAGAACACCGACGACGCGCAGGTCGCCACCGACATGGTGCCGCTCGCCTCGCGCGTCGCGGGCACGGTGGTCGAGCTGGCCGTCGTCGACAACCAGGCCGTGAAGAAGGGCGATCTCATCGCCCGCATCGACGACGCCGACTACCAGAACAAGGTCAAGCAGGTCGAAGCGGAGCTCGCGGCGGCGAAGGCCCAGGCCGACGCAGCCGACGCGCAGGAGAAGATCGCGGCTTCGAGCTCCAAGGGTGGGCTCGTCTCGGCGAAGGCCGCCCTCTCCGGCAGCACGGCGAGCGTCCTGGGCGCCGACGCGCAGATCGCGGCCGCGCAGGCCGCGGTCGAGCGAGCCAAGGCCGATGCCACCAAGGCCGACACCGACCTCCAGCGCGCGCAGTCGCTCCGCAAGGACGACGCGATCCCTCAGGCGCAGGTCGATACGCTCGGCGCGGTCGCCGCCTCTGCACACGCCGCCGTCGCGCAGGCCGAGGCGCAGCTCGCCGCCGCCAGGGAAGGCAGGCAGACCGCCGAGACCCGCATCGCCGAGGCCGCGGGCCGCGTCGAGCAGAGCGCCCCGGTCGATGCGCAAGCCGCGGTCGCACGGGCCAACGCCGAGCTCGCGCACGCGCGGGCCAAGAGCGCCGAGGCCGCGCTCGACCAGGCCCGGCTCCAGCTCTCGTACACGAAGATCGTCGCCCCGTTCGACGGGCACGTCTCCAAGCTCGCCGTCCACCTCGGGCAGCTCGTCTCCCCGTCGCAAGTGATCACCGACGTCCTGCCGAGCACGACGCACGTGATCGCCAACTTCAAGGAGACCCAGGTCGGCCAGATGCGGCCCGGCCAGACGGCCACCGTCTCGATCGACGCGTTCCCAGGGCGGACGCTGCACGCGAAGATCGAGAGCATCTCCTACGGCACCGGCGCGCAGTTCTCGCTCCTGCCGCCGGACAACGCGTCCGGCAACTTCGTCAAGGTCGTGCAGCGCGTGCCAGTCAAGCTGACGTGGGTCGACCCGCCGGGCGACGTCGAGCTGCAGTCCGGCCTCTCCGCGGACGTCACCGTCGACACAAAGTAAGAAAGCTCACTGCACCAGCGGCTTGGGCTTGTCCTCGCCGTCGCCGGCCGGCGCAGCCTCCTTGTCCTCTTCGGCGTGAGTCTCCGGGAGCTCGAACAGCTCCTTCAGCGTCGACGTCAGCGCCTGCGCGCTCCCGTCGCCGGCGGCGTGGCGCAGCCGCGTGGTCGGCGCGTGGAGAAGCTTGTTCGTCGCGCTGTCCATCATCTGCAGCAGCGCCGCCCGGTCGCCCTCGGACAGGTGCTTGAGGCGGCCCGCGAGGCTTCGTTCGAGCTCCGCCACGAGGACGCCGTGCGTCTTGGCGCGCAGTGCGACGATGGCGGGCTTGACGTCGAGCCCCCGCGCCCACGTCAAGAACTCGGTGATCTCGTGCTCGATGATCTTCTCGGCGGCGGCGACCTCCGCCTTGCGCGCCTCCATCCCGGCCGCCACCTGCTGCTCGAGGTCGTCGACGTCGAAGACGTAGACGTTGTCGATGCCGTGGACGTCGGGCTCGACGTTGCGCGGGACGGCGATGTCGACGAAGAGCAGCGTGCGCCCGCGGCGCGCGCGCATGACGCGTTTGACCAGGTCCTTGGTCACGACGAACGTCGGGCTGGCGGTGCTCGCGACGACGACGTCGGCGACGCAGAGCTCGGGTTCGAGCGCGGTGAGCGGCGCGGCGGCGCCGCCGAATTTCTGCGCGAGCGCCTCCGCGCGCTCGAGGCTGCGGTTGACGATGCGCACGGACTTGGCGCCCTTGCCGAGGCTCCGCGCCGCCGCTTCGGCCATCTCGCCCGCGCCGAGCAACGTGACGGTGCGCTCGGAGAGGTCGCCGAAGACGCGCCGCGACAGATCGACCGCGACGCTGCTGATGCTGACGGTGCCG
>DATIQP010000818.1:0-5459 GCA_035470765.1 Polyangiaceae bacterium
GCTCGTCGAGGACCTGCGGGCGCGCGTGCAGCGCGAGATCCCGGTCGACGGCGTGTTCGTCTTCGCCGGGATGCAGCCCAACCTCGACGGTCTGGCCGGCGACTTCGAGCTCGATCGCTGGGGCTACATCAAGACCGACGACGAGATGCGCACGAGCGTGCCCGGCGTGTACGCGGCGGGCGACGTGATCAGCAAGCGCTTCCGCCAGATGACCACGGCCGTCAACGACGGCACGATTGCGTCCATGGCGCTCTCGAAAGAGATCGCGGCGTGACGCCGGCCCCGCCGCCCACGGCGGAGCCCCGACAGCTCACGGCGCGCGCGGTCGTCGCGGGGATGGCCATCGGGGCCGTGCTCTGCGCGTCGAACGTGTACGTCGTGCTCAAGACGGGCTGGAGCCTGGGCGTGACGCTCTCGTCGACGATCATCGCGTTCGGCCTGTTCCGCGCGCTTCGCGCTGCGCGGCTGGTCCGGCACCCGCTCGGCGTGCTCGAGAACACGACCGTGAGCTCGGTCGCGTCGGCCGCGGCCTTCATGACCGGCGGTGGCAACATGGCCGCGCTTCCCGCGCTCGTCATGCTGACCGGACAGCGCCCGGCCGCCGCCGCGCTCGCCCTGTGGTTCGGCGCCATCGCGGCGCTGGGCGTCTTCGCGGCGATCCCCATCAAGCGCCGGATCCTCGACACGGAGGGCGTCCCCTTCCCGCTCGGCGTGGCCACGGCGACGACGCTCCGGGCGATGCACGGAACGCCGGACGGCGGCCGCACGGCGGGCAAGCTCTACGCGGCCGCGGCCGCGGCAGGAGTCTTCACGCTGCTGCGCGATCTGCGTTCGCTGCCCGCGCACATCCCAGCCGCGCTCGGCCTCCCCTTCTCGATCGCGGGGCACCCGGCGCGGGCCTGGTCGTTCGGGCTCGACGCGAGCCTGGTGCTCGTCGGCGGCGGCGCGCTGATGGGGCCGCGCACGGCGTGGTCGATGCTCCTCGGCGCGGTCGCGACGTACGGCGTGCTCGCCCCCGCCCTGGTCCAAGGTGGGGCGATCGCGGCGGTCGACTACAAGGCGATCGTGGCGTTCACTGCGTGGCCGGGTGCAGCGATGCTCGTGTCGGCGAGCGTCACCTCGCTCGCGTTTCAGTGGCGCGGTGCTTTCGAGACCCTACGGTCGCTCGTCTCGCTCCGTCCGCCCGCGGCGGCTCGCTCCGAGGACGAGGCGGCGGACGAAGCGCCCTCGCGCTGGTTCGCCCTCGGGGTCGCGGCGCTCGCACCGCTCGTCGTCTGGATGCTGGCGCGCTTCTTCGGCGTCCCGGTATGGGCGGGCCTGCTCTCCATTCCGCTCGCGCTCGTGATGGGCGTGGTCGCTGGGCGCGTCACCGGCGAGACGGACATCTCGCCCACCAAGGCGCTCGGGCCGGTGACGCAGCTGATCTACGGCGCGCTTCTCCCTGCGAACCTGACCGCCAACCTGATGAGCGCCAACGTCACCGGGGGCGTCGGGCTCCACACGGGCGATCTGCTGACGGACCTCAAGGTCGGTCAGCTCGTCGGCGCGAGCCCACGACGCCAGGTGATCGCGCAGCTGTTCGGCGTGGCGGTCGGCGCCCTCGCGGTCGTCCCCGCGTTCGCGCTCCTGGTGCCCGACGCCGCGGCCCTCGGGACACCCGAGCTGCCGGCGCCGGCGGTGATGGTGTGGGCCTCGGTGTCGAAGGCGCTCGCGGGCGGGCTCGCCGGCCTCCCGCACGCGGTGCGCGTCGCCATCGCGATCGGCGGGGCGCTGGGCGCGGGCCTCGCGGCGCTCGAGCGCTGGCTGCCCGCGCGCCTCCAGCCGTGGGTTCCGTCCGCCGCGGGCATGGGGATGGCCATGGTGATCCCCGCCTCGACGTCGATCGCGATGTTCGCCGGCTCGCTGATGGCGAGTGGCGTCCGGCGTGCGCGTCCAGCGGCCGCCGCGTCGCTCGTCCCGATCGCGTCTGGACTGGTAGCCGGCGAGAGCGTCGTCGGGATGGCCCTGGCGGTCGGTCGAGCGCTCGGCGGCTGAGGAGCGTTGCCGCAACGTACGCGCGCTGGTCCAGGACGGACTCGCCGCTCCAGCGCAACGAGGAGGAGGGCGATCAGCGCGACTTGCCGAAGAGGCGCGCGAAGAGGGACGGGGCGGCCGGCCAGCCCGTCGGCGAGTGACCGCTCAGAGCGGATGAATCCCATCGCACGGCGACGGGTCCGACCAGCGATCCACCCAGTCGCCGTTGTCGCACTGCCACCAGAGCGAGTCGTACTTGCTCTGCACGCACGCGTTGTCGGGCATCTCCTTGCCGAGGGTGTGGGAGTAGCAACCCGCACCGCCGCCGCTGCCGCCGCCGTTGCCGTAGGCGGAGAGCACTTGCTGCGCGTACGAGATGCGCTGCGACTGGTCGCAGATGCCGCAGCCCTCGAAGTCCTTCTCGAAGGCGACCGTCGCCCCGCTGACGCTGGTGCTCGCCTTGAGCGCGCCCAGGCCGTAGTAGCTGTCGTGATTGAGCTCGTACCAGATGAACTCGAGCTGCGCGGTCAGCGACCAGCGCGACAGGCCGTGCTGGTTGGCGAACCAAACCATGTTGTCCTGGTAGTCGTGGTCCCAGCGCCCGCCGACCGACCACTGCGCGATGCCGCGGCCCGGGCCGCCGCCGTACTGGACCGACGTCGGGTCGACGCTCGATTCCTGAATGAGGTTCCCGATGATCCCGGCCGCCTGGTACGGCTTGAGGCCCTTGCTGATGAAGAAGTTGTAGGCCGTCTTGCGCCCGTTCGAGAGCGCGGCCTCGGAGGCGGCGGAGCTCGCGTCGTCCTCGCCGGCGCTGCAGCCTGCGGCGAGCGCGGACAGCGAGGCGACGATGCACGCGGAGAGGAGGCGAACGGCCGTGGGGTTCATGCTCCCCCCTTTGCGAGGGGCGTGCCCGCATCGCGACGGGCGCTCGCTCGCGAGCCCTCGCGAATCGCTCGCGAGAGACGGCGCCGCACCGGCGAAAGAGCGCGGGATCACGGCGCGCGGTCCACGAGCCCCCTGGGGAGCGTGAGCCTCACGCGGATCGAGCGCGAGCCATGTAGGTTACGCTCGCACTCGCCATCGGGCTCTCTCGGCGGCCCCTGAATTGGACCCGGCGAGGCGTGGCGTGCGACTATCCGATCATGAAGCATCGCGTCGTCCTTGCCTTGGCCATCGTGCTCCCTGCTTCCATCGGCTTGTTCTTCGCCGCGTGCGGCGGCGACACCACGACGACCGGCGACGGAGGCCCGGACGCGACGTCCGACACCACGACCAACCCGGACACCGGCACCGGGAGCGACACCGGCACCGGGAGCGACACGGGTACGGACGCGGGGAGCGACGCCGCCGCCGACGGGTGCGCGGCCCTCGGAACGACCGCGGCTTGCACCGGCTGCTGCAACACCACGTATCCCGACGCGGCCGCGGAGCTCGCCGCGGCGGTCTTCGACTGCGCGTGCGGCGCCGACGGTGGTGGCGGCGCCTGCGCGTCGCAGTGCGCGAGCACACTCTGCCAGGGATCGCAGCCGACCGGGCAGTGCAACAGCTGTCTCAACCAGGGCGGCTCGGGCAGCTGCACCTCCAAGGCGAACGCGGCGTGCCTCGACGGCGGCTGCGCCGTGGTCCTGAACTGCATCGCCACCTGCCCCTGAGCGCGGAGCGCGTCACGCCGTCATCGTCGGCCGGGTGCGCGGCTCGCCGATCGCGGCGATGGTGTCGGCGATGCTGTCGGTGCTCAGGCCGTTGTGAGCCTTGCGGCCGAAGGAGTGCTGTGCGCGGGCGAGATCGTTGAGCGAGAGAATACCGACCAAGTGCTGGTCGTCGTCCACGATCGGGATGCGCCGCACTTGCTTCATCTGCATCAGCCGCTCGGCCGTCTCGACCGAGTCGCCGGCGCGCGCGAAGAAGACGCCGCGCGAGGACGCGGTCGACACCGGGATCTGCGACAGGGGCTGGTTCTGGGTGTACGCCGCCATGCAGATGTCGCGGTCGGTGAGCATCGCCGTCACGCGGCCCTCGCCGTCCACGACGGGCACGCAGCCGCAGTCGTTCTCCCACATCAGCCGTGCTGCGTAGTCCAGATGGTCTCCCGCGCTGCAGCTCCTGACGTTCCTGGTCATCACCTCGGAGATGTTCATGAGCAGCCTCCCTTCGAATGCGGGGACCCCAAGCAATCGGCAGGCCGCCGCGGATGGGCTCGGATCCCGCACACGCCCGCCCGGAGCCTGCAGCCGATGCTGGACTCTGCGCAAAGCCCGCGGCCGTCGGCTACTCGAACACCTTCTCCTCGACTGCGTCGGCCTGGGCCGCGTCGGGCTCGTGATCGCGCGACAGCCGAGCGGCGTCGCGCTCTTTCGACTCGCGGTACCACTCGCTCGCCGCGATCATGGACATCACCTCGTTCGTCCCCGTCCAGATGCTCGCGAGCCGCAGATCGCGGTGAATCCGCTCGATCGGATAGACGTTGGTGTACCCGATGCCGCCCATCACCTGCATCGAGTCGTGGACGACGCGCTGGCACGACTCGGTGACGAACTTCTTCGTCTCGGACACGAGCCGCCGGACGTGGCCCGGGCCGACCTTCGCCTCGACCGCGAGGCAGGTGGAGTGGACCATCGAGCGTGAAGCGTCGAGGAGCATCGCCGCCTCGGCGACCTGGAAGCTCACGCCTTGGAAACGGTTGATCGGCTGCCCGAACGCCTTGCGCTTCATGGTGTAGCGCGTGGCGACCTCCAGCGCGGGGCGCGCCGCGCCGACCGTCATCGCGGCGGTGCCGAGCCGCTCGGGGATCATCATGGTGTCGAACACGTCGGCGCCGCCGTTCAGCCGCCCGAGCACGTTCTCTTTGGGCACGCGCACGTCCTTGAAGACGACGCGGCTCGCGCCGCCGCCGCGGCAGCCCATGAGGCCGTAGAGATAGCTCGTCTCGACTCCGGGAGACCGATCGACGAGCAGGCACGAAATCCCCTTCTGCGCCGGGGCCGCCGGATCGGTGCGCGCGTAGACGAGGAAGTAGTCCGCCGCCGTGCCGCCGACGATGAAGCGCTTCTGTCCGTTCAAGCGAAAATGGTCGCCCATGTCCTCGGCGACCGTCGTGGTGCCGAAGAAGTCGGAGCCGCCGCGAGGCTCCGTGAGGCACTCGGCGGCGAAGATCTCGCCGCGCAGCAAGGGCTTCACGTAGCGCCCCTTCTGCGCGTCGGTCCCGTGGATCACGATCGCGTCGCAGACGAGCTCGGCCCCGACGCCGAACACGCAGGCGAAGATGTAGCCGAGCGCGCCGATCTCCTCCATCACCGCGGCCGTCGCGACCCAGTCGAGGTCGCGCCCTCCGAGAGCGCTCGGATAGCGGCACCCGAGCAGGTTGCGCCGGCCGGCTTCGCGCAAGAAGTCGCGCGGGAAATCGACCTTGTCCTGGTCCATGTCGAGGACGAGCTGGCGCGGGA
>DATIQP010000819.1:0-5090 GCA_035470765.1 Polyangiaceae bacterium
CGACGACCGTGCCCACGATCTCGTGGCCGACCACGTGAGGGAACGAGATGATGGCGCTGAGCGGGTTGTCGAACGCGCCCTCGAGCCAGGCTTGCTTCACGTCGCTCCCGCAGATGCCGCAGTAGCGCGTCTCGATGACGACCCAGTCGTCGCCCAGCAGCTTCGCGTCGGGCACGTCGCCGTAGGCGAGCGGGCCCAGGCGGCTGAGCGTTCCGCCGTCCGAGAACGCGCCGAGGATCTTCGCGGCCGCGAGGCGCGGGTACGAGAAGTGAAAGCTGAGGGCCTTCACTCGGCGACCCGCGACGCGACCGCGCTGCGCTCCGGGGGGGCTTTCTCGGCGCCCTCGCGGAGCTTGTAGGCCACCACCATGAGGAAGAGCCCCGCGGGGACGAAGAAGCCGACCTCCACGAGCAGGCCGCTCGACAAGCCGAGCTTCTGCACGGCGATCTGCAGCACCGGATCGAGCACGGCCATCACGAGGAAGAAGGTCGCCACGCCGCGGGCGAGGCCTCGCGCCATGCGCCGCGGCGTCATGTTCTCGAGCCAGCGCGGCAGCCGCTCGGCGATCGAGAGCGCCGTCCAGATCGCCGTCGTCAGCGCGAGCCATGCCGCCGCCTCCCACTGCTTGCCGAAGCGCACCATCAGCTCGCCCTTCCACGAGAGGATGAACGCGAACGTCCCGATCAGCACGAGCCAGAACGCGGCGCGCGCGCCGACGGAGACGCGCGACTTCAAGAGGTCACGATCCACCGCCCAGGCGAGCAGGGGGATGAAGAAGATCCCCGCGAAATAGCTCTGCGAGTAGACGACCCACGGGTGCTCGCGCGTCGCCCACTGCGAGTCGAACCACACCGGAAACCACACGCGGAGCTTCTGCGTGAGCAGCGAGAGCGCGACCAGGTCGACGGCCGCGACGGTGAAGAACGTGAGCAGCATCTTGCACACGAACCACTGGAAGCGCTCGCTCGGCTTCATGAACGATGCGTCACGATACCGCAGGCGCGACTAGGTGCCGAAGATCTTCGCGACCTCGAACGGGGGCGTGACCTCCAGCTGCGCGTAGGTGCAATCGCTCACGGGCTTGTCGGGGCGCCAGCGCTTGAAGTGGGTGGCGTGGCGAAAGCGTGTACCTTGCAAGTGATCGTAGCCGACCTCGCACACCCGCTCGAGGCGCAGCGGCTCCCACGAGAGATCTTTGCCGCGATTCCAGCGGCTCGTCATCCCCGGCTTGCGCTGCGGCGCTTCGTCTTCTTCCTCGCTCTCGTCTCCAGGCGGGGACGCCCACTCCATCCAGGGGTGACCTTCTCGCGCGTTCTCGCGCAGCGGCGCGAGCTCCTTCACGAGCGCCTCGCGCACCTCGCGCTTGAACGAGGCGCAGATGCCGACGTGGTGCAGCGTGCCCTCGTCATCGTAGAGGCCGAGGAGCATCGAGCCGAGGAGCTTGCCGCGGCCGCCCTTGTACCAGCGGAAACCCGCCACGACGCAGTCCGCCGTGCGGGCGTGCTTCACCTTGATCATGCTCCGCTTGCCCGGCGAGTAGACGAGGCTGTCGGCCTTGGCGACGACGCCGTCGAGCCCTGCGCCCTCGAAGCGCTCGAACCAGTCCTCGGCGACGGCGCGGTTGCGCGTCGCGGGCGTGAGATGGACGGGCGGCTTCGCGTCCGCGAGCGCAGCCTCGAGCCGGGCGCGCCGCTCCTTCTGCGGCTTGTCGCGCAGGTCTTCGTCGCCGAGCGCGAGGATGTCGAAGGCGACGAACGACGCGGGCGTCTGCTTCGCGAGCATCGCCACACGCGACTCGGCCGGGTGGATGCGCAGCAGGAGCGCGTCGAAGTCGAGCGCGCCGCCGGTCGCGATCACGATCTCGCCGTCCAGCACGCAGCGCTCGGGCAGGTTCGCCTTGAGCGGCTCGATCAGCTCCGGGAAGTAGCGCTGCAGCGGCTTGAGATCGCGGCTCTGGATGTAGACGTCGTCCCCGTCGCGGAAGACCATCGCGCGGAAGCCGTCCCACTTCGGCTCGAAGGTCCACTCCGAGCCCTGCGGGACCGCGCCCGTGAGCTTGGCGAGCATCGGCTCGACCGGCGGCTTGAAAGGGAGCGTCATGTGATCCGCGCCTGCCGCCACGCCGCGAGCTTCGCGGCGGACCTGGTGGTGAGCACGTGCTCGGGCCCGAGCCAGGCGCGCCGCGCGATGCCGACGCCGTACCGGAGAAACCCGAGCTCCCTGGTGTTGTGCGCGTCCGAGTCGATGACGATCGGGATGCCGAGCTCGCGCGCCGCGTGGGCGCCGTTCTCCGGGATGTCGAGGCGCATCGGCGACGCGTTGAGCTCGAGCGCGACGCCCGTCCGCACGAGCGCCTTGAGCACCTCGTCGAGATCGAGCGCGCTCGCGTCGCGGTGGCCGAGCATGCGGCTCGTCGGGTGGCCGAGGCAGTCGATGCGACCGCTCTCGATCGCGCGCACGACGCGCCTGGTCATCTGCTCGCGAGGCATGCCGAGCTGGGAGTGCACGCTGCCGACGACCCAGTCGAGCGAGGAGAGCTCGTCCTCGAGATCGAGCGAGCCGTCGGCGAGGATGTCCGTCTCGATCCCGCAGAGGACGCGGAGCTTGCCGCGCTTCTGTTCGAGCTCGCGGATGCGGGTCACCTGCGCGCGCAGCCGCTCGCGCGTCATCCCGCGCGCGACGGTGAGCGACTCGGAGTGGTCCGTGATCGCGACGTACTCGCGGCCCGCCTCCTCGGCGGCCTTCACCATCTGCTCGAGCGTCGACCGCCCGTCGGTCTCGGTCGTGTGCATGTGCAGGTCGCCGATCAGATCGGACAGCTCGACCAGCTTCGGCAGCCCGCCGTTCTTGGCCGCGTCGATCTCGCCCCGGTTTTCGCGCAGCTCTGGCGGCATCCACGCGAGGCCGATCGCGCCGTAGACCTCCTCTTCCGTCTCGCCGGCGACGCTCTTCCCCGCCGCGTCGAAGACGCCATACTCGCTCACCTTGAGGCCGCGCTTGACCGCGATCGTGCGCATCGCGACGTTGTGGTCCTTGCTGCCGGTGAAGTACTGGAGCGCTGCGCCGAACGACTCCTTCGGAACGACGCGCAGATCGGCCTGCATGCCGCCGGCGAGCACCACCGTCGTCTTGGTCTCCCCCTTGCCGAGGATCTCGGCGACCTCCGGCATCGACGCGAACGCGTCCGTGATCGACGCCGCGTGCTCCGCCTCGGCCTCGACGAGGATGTCGAGGTCGCCCACCGTCTCCCTGCGGCGCCGCAGGCTCCCGGCGTACTGGCACTGCGAGACGCCCGGAAGCGCGCGGACCCGCGCGCACAATGCGTCGGCGAGATCGAGCGCCTCGGCCATCGGCCAGCGCTTCGGCGCCGACGCGCGCTTGCGCCACGCGGCGATGGCGGCGACGAGCTTCTCCTCGCGCTTCTCGCCGAAGCGCGGCAGATCGCGGAGCTTGCCGTCCTTCGCCGCCGCCTCGAGCGCGTCGATGTTCGTGATGCCGCGCTCCTTCCACACCTGCTGCGCGGTCTTGATGCCCATGCCGGGCACGTTCATCAGCTCCATCAGGCCGGGCGGCAGCTGCTTCTTCTGCTCGTCGAGCTCGGCGAGCTTGCCCGTGCCGACGAGCTCCTTCAGCCGCCGGACCATGCCGTCGCCCACGCCCGGGATCTTCTGGAGCGTGTCGCTCGCGACCTTCTCGGCGACCGACTCGCCGAGCCCCTCGATCGCGCGCGCCGCCGTGCGGAAGGCGCGCACCTTGAACGGGACCTCGCCCGTGAGCTCGAGCACGTCGGCGAGCTCCAGGAACGTGCGGGCGATCGTCTCGTTGTCCACGGCGCGATGGTAACCCAGCGCGGCTCAGGCCCGCATCCGCACGGCGCGCTTCTCCCAGCGCGCGCGCGCCTTCTCGCGCTCGCCCTCGCGCGTGCGCACGGGAGCCGTCGCCACGAGCGACTCGAGCAGCTTGCGGGTGGCGGTGGCGACCTGCCTCACCGCGCGGTCGAAGGCGGCCTTGTCCACCGCGGACGGCTTGTTCAGCCCGCTCACCTTGCGGACGTACTGAAGCGCGGCGGCGTCGACCTCCTCGACGGTGGTGGGTGGCTTGAAGTTGTACAGGACGCGGATGTTGCGACACATGGCCAACGAGAGTGGCGCGAGGCGGCTCGGGTGTCCACGGAGACGCAAATTGTCGCAGGGCTGGCGAGCGAGTGGCGCTGGCACGGCGGCTGCTGAACAGCTCGCTCGGAGCGAACGCGCTTCGATTCCCTCCTTGGTTTTTCGGGGGATCGCCAGCGCACCTACATCCACGCAGGTCCGTCGTACTGATTCAACGTTGATCCACACCGAGCGTGACCTCGCGAGGAATCGCGAGCGGAGCTCGAGCCCGCCGGAGTTCCCATGAACCGTCTCGCCCTTGGCGCCGTCGTCGTCACCTCCTCGCTGATCGTCGTCGCGTGCGGAAGCGCGCCGGACAACTTTGGCCTCAGCTCGCAGAGCAGCTCGCAAGGTCTCTCGGGCTGCCATGGCAAGGCCTCGAGCTCGCAGCCCTCGGACGGGCAGTACTACCTCACGTCGTTCGGCAACAGCCCGAGCGACAACGGCCAGATGTCGTGCGGCCAGTACACCAAGAACGGCAGCTGGTACTACGCCGCGAGCCGGCAGCGCTTCGGCTGCGGCTCGCACATCCAGATCGAGGCGAACGGCAACTGCGTCGTGGCGGAGACGGACGACTACGGTCCGGACGTCTGCGTCGAGAACGCGGCGGGTCGCCCCATCATCGATGCCTCGCCGCTCGTGTCGCAAGCGCTGTTCGGCACCAAGAGCGCCGGCTGGAGCGATCGCTACTCGATCACGGTGACCGAGGTGAGCGGGAGCACGCCCCTCGGGCCGTGCACCGGCAACGGCAACAACAACAACAGCAACAACAACACGACCACCACCAGCTCCGGCGCTGACTGCGCGTCGAGCACGCTCGACATGAACGTGCCCAGCGGCACGTGCCTCCAGTCCGCGGGCGACGCCGCCTGGTACCACTGCGTCGACGGCACCTGGGAGTCGGGTCAGACCGGCTGCACGACCTCGTACGCCTGGTGC
>DATIQP010000820.1:0-5355 GCA_035470765.1 Polyangiaceae bacterium
GCCGTCCCGTCGAACGTCCTGCCGTGGCAGGGCGGCACCGGCGAGATCCACCGCATGACGATCGCCGGCCAGAACGACCAGACCCTCGCCAAGGCGCAGAACGCGCCGGGCTGCATCGCCATCGACGCCAAGAGCGTCTACTGGATCAACGAGGGCAGCGGCATGATCTCGAAGACCGCCAAGTAGCTCTGCCTGAGTGTTTTCGGTGCTCTGCGTCAGGAAGTGCTTGCGCTCCGCGTCCGCTCGACTACCTTCCGCAACCGTTCGGGGCGTAGCGCAGCCTGGTTAGCGCACCAGACTGGGGGTCTGGGGGTCGGTGGTTCGAATCCACTCGCCCCGACTAAAAGGGGGGAGCTGTCGCCGCGACGAAGCTCGTCGCGTCGCGCAGCTGCATCCGCAGCGTGAAGCGCTGCACGCCGAGGCCGCCCTCGAGCACGGCGGCCGCGCCCTCGAGGCGCGGGTACGCCTTCAGCCAGCCCAACTTCACCCGCCCGGCGACGACCGGGTCGAGCGCCTGGGCAGGGTGCGCGAACGCCAGGATCGGCTGGCCGATGCGGATCCCGAACATGCGCGTGCTCTGCACCAGGTAGATCCCGCGCGAGGTGACCCGCACGTCGGTGAGCGTCCAGCGCACGCCGACCGCGAGCGGCGCCAGCCACATGCCGCGCGTGCGCACGGCGTCCTCCCGGAAGCGGAGGCCCTCCGCCTGCCAGTGGGGCTCGAGAGACCGAGCGAGCTCGTCGTAGGTGCGCCCGATGGCGCGGTTGATCAGCACGACCACCGGCACCGCGACGGCGAAGAAGCCGAGGACGAGAAACGCCGCGAGCAGGACGAGGACTTTGCCCTCGCTCACGGGCTCAGGGCGCCAGGCGGTTGAGCATGCGCGGGAAGGGGATGGTCTCGCGCACGTGCTGCAGGCCGCAGATCCACGACACCGTGCGCTCGATGCCGAGGCCGAAGCCCGCGTGCGGGAAGCTGCCGTAGCGGCGCAGGTCGAGGTACCACTCGAACGCTTCCATCGGCAGCTTGTGCTGCTCGATCGACTTCACCAGCGTTTCGAGGTCATCCTCGCGCTGCCCGCCGCCGATGATCTCGCCGTAGCCCTCCGGCGCCAGCACGTCCATGTTCAGCGCGAGCTCGCGGTCGTCCGAGTCCCGCTTGAAATAGAACGCCTTCAGGCTCATCGGGTAGCGGTGCACGATCACGGGCCGGTCGAACTGGCTCGAGATCACCGTCTCCTCGTCGCCGCCGAAGTCGTCGCCGACCTTCGCCTCGGGGTGCCCGTTCTTCTGCAGGATGTCGATCGCCTGGGCGTAGGTGATTCGCGGGAAGGGCGCCTTGACCTTCTCCAGCTTGCTCGTGTCGCGCTCGAGGACCTTGAGCTCCTCCTTGCGCGACTCGAGCGTGCGGCCGACCACGTACTCCAGGAAGCTCTCGGCGAGCTTCATGTCGCCCTCGAGGTCCATGAAGGCGACCTCGGGCTCGACCATCCAGAACTCCGCGAGGTGGCGGCGCGTCTTGCTCTTCTCGGCGCGGAACGTCGGCCCGAAGCAGTAGGCCTTGCCGACGGCGGCCGCGGCGGCCTCCATGTACAGCTGGCCGGACTGGGTGAGATACGCAGGCTCGCCGTGGTAGTCGGTGGCGAAGAGGTTGCTCGTGCCCTCGCACGCGTTGGGCGTGAAGATCGGCGCGTCGACCAGGGTGAAGCCCTGGCCGTCGAAGAAGTCGCGCACGCTCTGGATGATGGTGTGTCGCACGCGCAAGATGGCCGCCTGGCGCGGCGCGCGCAGCCAGAGGTGGCGGTGGTCCATCAAGAAATCGGTCGAGAAGACGTCGCCGGCGAGCTTCTTGGCGTTGAGCGGATACTCCTGGGCGACAGGCGCGAGCGCGCGCACCTGCTTGGCGCCGACCTCGTAGGTGCCCTTGATCTTGCCGTGCTCCTTGGCGATGCCGGTCACCTCGACCGTCGACTCGAGCTGGAGGTGATCGGCGCGCGCGAACGTCTCCTCGTCGACGTCGCCCTTGAAGACGACGCACTGCGCGAGGCCGCTGCCGTCGCGCAGCTCGAGGAAGTGGAGCTTGCCGCTCGAACGCTTGTTGTGGAGCCACCCGCGCAGGGTGACCTCTTCGCCGACGTGCTTGGACAGATCCGAAACGCTGACCCACATGGGAAAGGTGCGTAGCACAAGCTCACGCCCGCCGCAGCCGCTCCTGCCGCCGTCGCTCGCCGGCGGCCTGCGAGGCGCGGACGTCCTCGCTCTCGAGCGCAAGCGGCGGCACGGGCGTGGGCTTGCCGGCGTCGTCGATGGCGACGTAGGTGAGCAGCGCGCTGACGCAAGGCCAGCGCTTGCCGGTGCGGGCGTCCTCGCCCTCGACCTCGACCGCGAGCTCCATCGAGGTGCGGAAGGTCGCGGTCACCTGCGCGCGCAGTCGCACCACCTCGCCGATCTTCACCGGCTGCTGGAACTTCAGATCGTCGACGAACGCCGTGACGGCGACGCGGCCCGAGTGGCGCTGCGCGCAGATGGCGCCGCAGAGGTCGACCCACGCCATGATCTGGCCGCCGAAGACGTTGCCGAGCGCGTTGGCGTGCTGCGGCAAGACGTACTCGGTCATCTCGGTCAGCGACGCCGATTGGGATTTGGGATCCATCGGCCCGCACGATAGCAAGTCAGGCGCACATCTCGTAGCAGTCGCGCGGCTGGTTCTGATACGTGGGCGTGCAGGAGTTCTGCGGATCGCTGGCCGGCGCGCAGTACGGCGGCGGCGGCGTGCACGGGCCCTGCACGCACCCCTGGCCGTAGCTCGGGTACATGCACTGCCCCCAGAACGTCCCCGGCGGGCACGTGCCCGCGTCGTCGAGCGGGGGCTCGCACGGCGGAGGCGCGCCGCCGCAGCAGGGGTGGACGCAGATCTCGCCCGAGCCGCAGGTGGTGCTCCCACACGGATACGGACCCCACGTGTCCGGCGCGGCGTCCTGCTGTCCGGAATCGCCCCCGCCGCCGTCCCCAGGATCGATGGTCGACCCACCGCACGCCACCGCGCAGAGCGCCACGCCCAAGAAGCCCGCCCAAGCCGTCCTTCGCATGCTCGAGCCTAGAGCAAGCCGTGGGCCGCGGCGCCGCTGCAGCAAACGCGCGGAAAACAGCGGAACGGAGTGTGCCGAGTTGAGCCGCGCGGCAGTCCACGTGCCCTTCGGGCTGTCGTCCCGCCTGCGGCGGGACCTCAGGTCGACGAGCCGGCTTTCGCGGTGCTACTAAGACCCTCCGTCTCATGAGCAAGCCCGTCTTCGACAAGGTAAAAGCCGAAATGAACTTCCCGGCCGAGGAGAAGGAGATCCTCGCGTTCTGGAAGGAGCATCGCATCTTCGAGAAGAGCATCGAGGCGTCGCGCAGCGGCAAGCCCTTCGTCTTCTACGAGGGGCCGCCCACGGCCAACGGCCTGCCCCACAACGGCCACGTCCTCACGCGCGTCATCAAGGACCTGTTCCCTCGCTACAAGACCATGCGCGGCCACTTCGTCGGCCGCAAGGCGGGCTGGGACACGCACGGCCTGCCCGTCGAGGTCGAGGTCGAGAAGGAGCTCCGCATCCACGGCAAGGCCGCGATCGAGGCGTACGGCGTCGAGCCGTTCATTGCAAAGTGCATCGATTCGGTCTTCCGCTACACCAAGGAGTGGGAGGAGCTCACCGAGCGCATCGGCTTCTGGGTCGACCTGGGCGACGCGTACGTCACCTACCACAAGAGCTACGTCGAGAGTGTCTGGTGGGCGCTCTCCGAGCTGTTCGACAAGGGGCTTCTCTACCAGGGCCACAAGGTCGTCTGGTGGTGGGCGCAGGGCGGGACCGCGCTGAGCGCGGCCGAGGTGGGGCAGGGGTACCGCAGCGTCGACGATCCGAGCGTCTACGTGCGCTTCAAGCTGCTCCGAGATCCCAAGACCTCGCTCGTCGCGTGGACGACGACCCCGTGGACGCTCCCGTCCAACATGTACGCCGCCGTGAAGGCCGACTTCGACTACGTGAAGGTCGAGTACCAGGGCGAGCTCCTGATCGTCGCGGCGGCGCTCCGTGAAGCCCTCGCCAAGAAGCTCAAGTGCGAGCTCGAGGTCAAAGAGACGATGAAGGGCAAGGACCTCGTCGATCTCGAGTACGAGCCTCCCTTCGACATCTACGCGAGCGTGCGCGGGCCGCAGAAGCGCGTCTGGCGCGTCCTCGCCGCCGACTTCGTCACGCTCGACAGCGGCACCGGCATCGTCCACATCGCGCCCGCCTTCGGCGAGGACGACTACAACGTCTTCCGGCGCGAGGTCGAGGCCAAGCGCTGGCCCGAGGGCGAAGGCCCGCTCTGCGCCATCGGCGCCGACGGCAACTTCACGAAGGACTTGCCGAAGTACCAGGGCCGCTGGGTCAAGGACAGCGACAAGGACCTCGCGCACGAGCTCAAGGAGCGCGGGCTCTTGCTCCACCAGGAGACCTACAAGCACGACTACCCGTTCTGCCCGCGCGCGGAGAACGATCCGCTCATCCAGTTCGCGCGGCCCGCCTGGTACATCCGCACCACGCAGCAGATCGCGCGCGCCATCGACAACAACCAGAACGTCCAGTGGCTGCCGGAGCACATCAAAGAAGGCCGCATGGGCGACTTCTTGCGCAACAACGTCGACTGGGCGCTGTCGCGCGAGCGATGGTGGGGCACGCCGCTGAACGTGTGGCAGTGCGACCGGTGCGGCAACCAGCACGCGCCGTCGAGCGTGGCCGACATCGAGAAGCTGAACCCGCAGGCGTTCGATCACTTCCGCGCGGCGAAGAAGAAGGATCCGAGCCTCAACGATCACCTCGTCGTCCACAAGCCGTGGATCGACGGCGCGACCTTCTCGTGCTCGGCCGTGCGCCGGCAGGCGGACGCCGACGCGACCACCTGCGCCGGGACGATGAAGCGCGTCCCGGAGGTCATCGACTGCTGGTTCGACTCGGGCGCGATGCCGTTCGCGCAGTGGGGCTTCCCGCACGCGCCGGGCAGCCTCGAGAAGCTACAGCAGAATTTCCCGGCCAACTTCATCAGCGAGGCCATCGACCAGACGCGCGGCTGGTTCTACTCGCTGCTGATGATCTCGACGCTCGTCTTCGACGAGAAGACGTGTGCAAAGTACAAACTCCCGAGCAAGCTCCCGCACCCGTACGAGACGTGCATCGTCCTCGGGCACGTGTGCGACAAGGAGGGCAAGAAGGAGAGCAAGAGCAAGGGCAACTACACCCCGCCGGACATCGTCTACGACGAGGTGAAGATGGAGTTCGCGGTGCTCGACGCGAAGCAGGCGGAGCAGCGCTTCAAGCTCAAGGCGAAGGTGGAGCCGGGG
>DATIQP010000821.1:0-13397 GCA_035470765.1 Polyangiaceae bacterium
CCTTCGGCGATGGAGGGGCGGGCAACCCCGCTCTGGGCGGAGGGAGCTCGTCCTCGTCCGACTCGCCCGTCATCTACGCCCACTCCGACAGCGAGCTGTACACCTTCGATCCGAGCAGCAAGACGATCACCGACGTCGGCGCGTTCGACGACGGAAGCGGCAATGCGCCGGCCATCACGGACCTCGCCGTCAACGGGAACGGGGACGTGTGGGTGAACTCGGAGACGGCCATCTACCGGGCGACGCTGCCGAGTAGCCCGGGCCCCGTGGCGCTGTCGCTCGTCGCCCACATCGCGGTCGGCTCGGGCCAGCTCTTCTACGCGCTCGGCTTCGCTCCCGCCGGCGTGCTGGGCGCCCAGGAGACGCTCGTCGCCGGCGACAACCACGGCGTGCTCTACGCCGTCGAGACCGGTGGCCAGACGACCCAGCTCGGCTCGTTCGGCTCGAGCAGCACTGGCGACACGTACGAGCTCTCCGGCGACATTCTCTTCTACGAGCAGAACGGCGCGGTACGCGGCCTCGCCACCGTCCGCTCCTGTTACAAGGGCACGTGCAGCGGGTCGAACGACATCCTCGCCGAGATTGACGTCGCGGCGATGACGAGCGCCTACCAGGCGAAGTCGCCCGCGGCGACGCTCAAGAAGCAGTTCCTCGGCAAGGGCACCGGCTTCGGGCGCCTCTTCGGCATCGGCGCATGGAACGACGCGGTGTACGCATTCTCGCGGTCGTCCGGTTCGACGCCCGCTCAGCTCATCTCGATCGACAGCGCCGGAAACGGCACGGTGGTGCAGTCCTTCGGCCAGATCAGCGCCGGGTGGTCAGGCGCTGGGGTCACCACCAAAGCACCGGTCACGGTCCTCCCACCCAACTGAGAGAAAGCCCATGCGTCATCTTCCTCTTCTTTCGCTTCTAGCGTTCGCCGCAGCTTGCTCCTCCACCGGGACCGGCTTCGGCAACGAGCCGGACGCCAAGGCGCCGACCGACTCGGGCTCGGGAGGCGACACGGGCTTCGTCCCCACGAACGACTCGGGGTCCACCAATTTCGGCGACGCCTCGACGCAGGACGCCCCGAGCGGCGCGGACGCGTCCGTCTCGACGACCGTCTACGCCAACAGCGACCAGACGCTCTACTCGCTCGACCCCCAGACGAACGCGCTGAAGCTCATCGGCAGCTTCTCGGGGACGAGCGGCACGACGGCGGACGGGAACGTCACCGATCTCGCGGTGAACGCGAACGGCGACCTGTACGTCAACACCGAGAGCGTCATCTACAAGGCGGCGCTGCCGAGCAACCCGCCGGGCACGGTGCAGCTCACGAAGATCGCCTCGATCTCCCTGCAGACCGGGCAGAAGTTCTACGCGCTGGCGTTCGCGCCCGCGGGCTCGCTCGACACCAACGAGGTGCTCATCGGCGGCGACGGCTTCGGCGAGCTCTACTCGATCGACACGGGAACCGGAGCGACGCAGCACCTCGGCAACTTCGGGCCCGACAAGTTCAAGGCGGGCTACAACTGGGCGCTGTCGGGCGACCTGGTCTTCTACACGGATTCGAGTAACAAGCCGACCGGGCTAGCCACGGTCCGCCCGTGCCTCCCGAGCTCGTCGTCGTGCTCGACGAGCAACGACTACCTCGTCGGTGTGGACATGACCGCGCTCGCGACCGCGTACAAGAACAAGACGCCTGCCGCGACGCTGCTGGGCGGGATCTACGGCGGGTCGACCAGCTCCAACGGGCCGGGCACCACCTTCGGGCGCCTCTTCGGCCTCGGCGCTTGGCAAGGCAAGGTGTTCGCGTTCGAGCGCGCGACCAGCACCACCTCGCCGCAGCTCGTCGAGATCAGCACGTCGACGGGCCAGGGCTCGGTCATCCCGTCCAGCGTCAGCTTCACCAGCCCGGACCAGGGGTGGTCGGGAGCCGGCGTGACGACGACGGTCACGGTGACCGTGCCGCCGCCCCCGCCCCCGCCGCTCTGAGGCGGAGCCGAGGCGCGACGCGGCGCTCGGATCACTCGAGCAACGCGAGCGCACGCCGCGGGTCGCGCGCGGCGCACAGGTGCTCGACGAACTGTTCGCGCGCGAGGCCCGCCACGTGGGCGAGCAACGAGAGCAGGCGGCCGTGCTCGGGTGGATGCACGACACCAATGCACACCCTGAGAGGCAATCCATCGGGGGTCACGACCGCGAGCGGGCGGCGCAGCGTCACGAGCACGGCCGCCGGCTCGACCCCCTGCACGATCGCGTGGGGGATGCTCACGCCGGCCCCGATGGCGGTCGACGCCTCTTGCTCGCGCTGGCGTAGCGCCTTCGACAGCGTGGCGACCGCGCTCCGCGTCGCGCGCGCCAGCCGCACCGCGGCGATGTCGAGCACGTCATCGAGCTGCGAGCACGTCATCTCGCTGACGACCCCTCCGCGCGCGACGAGAGGACCGATGCGCGGCTCGGCCGGCGCGGCGCGCTCGCGCAGGGGGAATTCCTTCTCGACGAACGCCTGCACCCTCGCGAGCTGGGCCGTCGTGAGCTCGCGCCGCGCGATCTCGAAGAAGAGCGCGCCCGCAGCAGGGACGCGCGCGAGGTAGTCGCTGACGACGGGGCTCACGCGATCCGCCAGGCCGACGAGCGCCACGGGGGCCACTCCGAGCGCGTTCGCGATCGCGACGAGCCGATCGGGCGTGGGCGGGGCGTCGTGACCGTTCTCGACGCGGCTCAGGTACGCGCTCGAGACGCCCACGCTCTCCGCGAGCGCGCGCAGGCTGAAGCCAGCGTCGACTCGCAGCATGCGAAGGGTCGCGCCGAAGTGCATCTCAAACACCTCCCGAAACGCGAGCTCGTTCTCGGCCAAGCACGGGCCGCGCCTCGGCCGGCGAATGAACCAGCACGAGAGTGCCTGGAAACTGCGCCGCGCCGTCGCATTCGCTCGCGTCTGCGACGAGCAAGTCCTCCGGGCTCGCCGCGCGCACGCCGGCGGCGTCGACGTGCGTCGGCTCCAGATCGAGGCCGCGCGCCAGGCAGTCGGCGAGGCCCAGCCGCTTCTGACCCAGCACGAGCACGCGCCGCGGCGCACGGGCCGAAGCCGGGCCGATCCACACCGCGACGGGGCAGCTCGCAGCCTCGATCACCTCGTGCACCATCGCGCGCGCGAGGGCCGCCTTCGGCGCACCGTACGATGGTAGGACGATGACGCTGGCCTCCTTCGCGTCGGCGAGATCGCAGATGTCGCGGGCCGGCCGCTGCGAGACGAACGACATGGTTCGTACCTCGACGCCGTCCGGCTCGGTCCCCTCGAACACGGCGAGGGCATCCTCGGGCTGTTGCGCAGCGAGCACGGTCGAGGGGCGGTCGTCGGGCGGCAGCGGGCGAAGCAAGTGCACGCACCCGGGCTGCCCGCCGGCGAACGCACGGGCCACCGCGACGAGCGGCTCCACCGCGGCCACATCCTCCACGCACACGAGCGCCGTGAAGCCCGTCTGCGCGGGCTCCTTGGCCATCGCATCGCGGAGCGCCCGCTCGCGCGGATAGAAGACATCGAGCAGCGGTGCCGTGGCGAGCGTCGTCACGAGCGCCATCACGATGAACATCGAGAAGAGGCCGGGCGGGACGAGGTGCAGATCGAGACCCACGTTGAGCACGACCACCTCGACGACACCGCGCGCGTTGAGCAGCGAGCCGACGGCGCCCGCCTCGGCCCACGGCAACCCGGAGAGCCGCGCCGCCGCCGCGCCCGCACCGAGCTTGCCGAGGAACGCCACGGCGAGGATGACGGCGCAGGAGCTGTACGCCTGCGCGCTTCCGAGCACGCCGAGCTCGGTGCGCAGGCCGCTGTAGGCGAAGAAGAGCGGCAGGAAGAAGACGAGCACCAGGTCCTCGACCTTCTCCGCGAGCTGCCGCGCGAAGCCGCCATCCTTCGGCAGGGCGGCCCCGGCCATGAAGGCGCCGAAGAGCGCCCCCACACCCGCGATCTCGGTCGCGAGGCTCGCGCCCAGCAGCAGGAGGACCGCGACCGCGACGAAGTTCTGGCTGATCCCGTCCGGTGAGGCCCGGGGGAGCCACCGCGAGAGGAGCGGCCGCACGACGAAGACCATCGTCAACCCGAACAGAACCGCGACCATCGTCGTCCCGACGGCGCCGAGGAGGTGGCCGCGGCGTACCATCGCAACGAGGAACGCGATCACGCAAGCCGCCATGACGTCGACGGCCGCCGCGCTCGCGATGGCGAGCGTGCCCACGCGCGTCCGGTGGAGGCGCCGCTCGAGGAGGATGCGCGCCAGCACCGGAAATGCGGTGATGCTCATCGCCGCACCCACGAAGAGCACGAACGGGCCCAGGCTCACGCCGGGCGCCTCGCGCGGGTGGAGGTAGAGCGCCAGCGGGACCGCGAGCACCACGGGCACGACCGCGCTCGACACGGCGATCGTCGCCGCGGCCGGCGCCCGCCCCGCGAGCTGGCGCACGTCGAGCTCCAAGCCGACGAGGAACATGAAGAGAATGAGCCCAACCTGGCTGACGACGCCGAGGACGGGCGTCGAGGCCGCGGGGAAGAGCGCAGCCCACGCGTGCGGCGCCACGCGCCCGAGCACCGAGGGCCCGAGCACGATGCCCGCGACCATCTCCGCGACGACGACGGGCTGCCCCATGCGCCGCGTGAGCAGGCCCACGGCGCGCGCCGTCGCGAGCACCAGCGTCACCTGGACGAGCAGCAGCACGAGCGACGGCACGCATCGAGCCTAGCGCGCCGCGCGCCCGGGAAACAGCGGTATTCAAGTGATAAGGAAACACTTATCATCGACGTGTGGAGGCGATCAAACCCCTCGGCGGCCACGCGGTGTTCCTGCTGATGGTCCAGCTTGCGCTGCTGCTCTCCGCGGCGCGCGCGGGCGCCGAGCTCTGCAAGCGCGTCGGGCTCCCGGCGGTCGTGGGCGAGCTCGCGTCCGGCATCCTGCTCGGCCCCAGCGGCTTCGGCGCGCGCTTCCCGCAAGCGTTCCGGGCCGTCTTCCCGCTGCAGCAAGTGCAATTTCAGCTGCTCGACGTCGTCGGCACGCTGGGCATGGTCCTCTTGCTCCTGCTGACCGGCCTCGAGACGGACGTACGCCTGTTGCGCAACCTCGGGCGCGCTGCCTTCATCGCCTCGCTGCTCGGCATGCTGGTGCCGTTCGGGTCGGGGTTCGCCCTCGGCCAGGTCATGCCGGCGGCGTACGTCGCGCAGCCGGAGCACCGCACGCTCTTCAGCCTCTTCCTCGCCACGGCCATGGCCATCTCGGCGATGCCGGTCATCGCCAAGATCCTGCTCGACCTGCGCCTGATGCGCCGCAACATCGGGCTCATCATCCTCTCGGCCGGCGTCGTCGACGACACGGCGGGCTGGCTCGTCCTCTCGCTCATCGCGGGCGCCGCCTCGCAGGGGGTCGTCCACGTCGGCGATCTGGCGCGCACGCTGCTCGCGATGGGCGGCTTCCTCGCCGCCATCGCGTTCGTCCTCTACCCTTTGTCGCGCTGGTTCCTCGGCGTGGCGGCGCGCTTTCGCGTGCCCGACAGCGATCTCGTCGTCCTGGTCGTGCTGTCGCTGTTCTGCGCGGCAGCCACCGAGAAGATCGGCGTGCACGCCGTGTTCGGCGCGTTCGTCGCGGGCGTCATGTTCCGCCAGGTGCCGCGGCTTCGCCACCAGGCGGTGCAGCGGCTCGAGTCGTTCGTCTTTGCCATCCTCGCGCCGGTCTTCTTCGGCATCGTGGGGCTCAAGGTCGACTTGTGGAGCCTCGGCGGCGGGCGAATGCTCGGCGTGGTCCTCGCGGTCGCTTGCCTGGGCAAGTTCCTCGGGGTCACGGTCGGCGCGCTCTGGGGCGGCCTGCGCTTCTGGGAGGCCCTGTCCATCGCCGTCGCGATGAACGCGCGCGGCGCGATGGAGCTCGTGGTCGCCACCATCGGCCTGTCGCTCGGCCTCCTGAACCAGCAGATGTTCTCCATCATCGTGATGGTCGCCATCGTCACGTCGTTCATGGCGCCGCTGCTCCTGCGCCTGACGATGCGGCGCGTTCGCATCACCGAGGAAGAAGAGCAGCGGATCCTCGCCGACGAGTCCATCCGGCTGTTCGATCCCGCGCACGTCCGGGCGCTGCTCCCCACGGCAGGGAGCCCCGACGCGCTGGCGGCGGCCACCATCGGCTTCGCCCTCGGCAAGCGAAGCGACACCGCGCTCACGGTGCTCCACGTCGTCGCCGAGCCCAACGTCTGGCGCCGCATCGGCCGCGTCTTTCGCCGCGCCAAGCCGAACGGCATCGACGTGCACCTCGGCAAGATCCGCGATCTCGCGGATGGCGCGCCCGCGCCCTCGACCAGCCAGCGCACGGCGCGCGCCGTCTCGGATGCCATCGTCGAGGAGGCGAACAAGGGCTACGACGTGCTGCTCGTCGGAGCTTCGCGCACCGGCGGCAACGTGATCGAGGACATCGTCGAATCGACGCCGTGCCACCTCGTCGTCGTCCGCAGCTCGTCTGCGGGCGCCGAAGGCCGGCCGTTCAAGAACGTGCTCGTACCGATCGAGGGCGGGGTGTTCTCCGCTGCCGCCGTGGAGCTCGCGGTGCGCTACGCCGAAATGGCCGACGCCAAGGTGACCCTCGCGGTGCTGTCCGAGCACCGAGCGCCGCTCACCAGCTACGGCGAGGTGATGCCTCGCGCCGACGAACGAGAGGCTTCAGTCGACGATCAGCTCGAGCGGATCAGCCACGTCTTTCGCACCTCGTCGGTCAAGCCTCGGGTGCTTCGCCTCGAATACAACCCCGGCCGCAGCGCCGTCGAGAAGGAGGTCGCGACCGGCGGCTACGATCTCATCGTGGTGGGCGCCGAGAACCGCGCGGTCCAGCACCGCCTCTTCTTCGGCTACGAGAACGAACGCCTCATGCGCAAGAGCCCCGCGACGGTCGCCATCGTCGTCCCCAAGCTCGCGCGGATCACCCACCCGTCATGAGCTCCGGCGCGCGCAAAGGGTCGTTCGCCACGCGGGTGGCGCAGCTCTTCGGCCTGGCCGTGTGCTGCGGCATCGTCTACGTCGCCAAGCGGTTCGCGCCGCAACACGCCGGCGCCGTCGATCTCATCACGCCCGTGGCGCTGTTCCTGATGGGCGGCACGCTCGCAGGCGAGCTGCTCGAGCCGCTGCGCATTCCGCACCTCACCGCGTACCTCGGCATCGGCATCGTCTCGGGCCCGTACGTGCTCCAGCTCGTGAGCCACGCGGGCGTCGAAGCGCTCAGGCCGGTCAACGGCCTGGCGCTCGCGCTCATCGCGTTCGGGGGCGGCGCGGAGCTGCGCGTCGCGAGCCTGCGGCGTGGAGCTCGAACGCTCGCCTGGGCCACGTTCAGCCAGTGCATCGCGGTGCTCATCGGCGCGACGCTCCTCTTCGCCGCGCTCTCGCCGATCATCCCGTTCGCGCGGGGGGGCGGCGTGGCGCTGACGCTCGGAATCGCGCTCATGTGGGGCGCGGTTTCCATCACGCGCAGCCCGTCCGCGGCGCTCGGCATCCTCGCCCAGACGCGCGCGCGCGGCCCGGTGGCCGATTTCACGCTCGCCTTCGTCATGCTCTCCGACCTCGTCGTCCTCATCCTGGCCGCCGCGGCGATCACCCTGGTGCGCCCGCTCGTGGAGACGGGCGCGTCGTTCTCCGGCGAGGCACTGCAGCACCTCTGGCGGGAGATCGTCGGCAGCGTCTCGCTCGGCACCACCCTCGGCCTGCTCACGATCGCGTACATGCGCTTCATCCACCGGCAGCTCGTGCTCGTCCTCGTCGCGCTCGGCTTCGGCTTCACCGAGGTCATCGGCTACCTCGGCTTCGAGCCGCTGCTCACGTTCCTCGTCGCCGGCTTCCTCGTGCAGAACATGTCGCGGTACGGCGACGAGCTCGCCCAGAAGGTCGAGGACCTCGGCAGCGTCGTCTACGTCCTGTTCTTCGCCATCGCAGGGGCCGAGCTCGATTTGCGGCTGCTCGCCGAGCTCTGGCCGATCGCCATCGCGCTCTTCCTGGGACGCGTGGGCCTCACCGTCGGGGCCAACCGCCTGAGCACACGTCTGGCGGGCGACGTGCCCGCGCTGCGCCGTTGGGGATGGACAGGCCTCGTGTCCCAGGCCGGCATCGCGCTCGGCCTCGCCGTGACCGTCGAGCGGACGTATCCGCGCTTCGGGGCCGGCTTCAAGGCCCTCGGCGTGGCCACCGTCGCGCTCAACGAGATGATCGGGCCCATCATCTTCAAGCTCGCGCTCGACCGCATCGGCGAGAGCTCGAGCGCGCCCGAGCCGAGCCGCGCGAGCTTGCGCCCGCCGTCGGGGGTTGCGGAGAGCTAGAGCCTAGAACCAGGCGACCGCGCCGAGCGTGATCGTGTCCTGCGAGCGGGCGTTCGGGATGTAGTTGCCGAGGGCGTCGGTCGCGACCTGGCCCTGGAAGAACAGCGCCCGCTGCGCCTCGTCGTGCCGGTACTCGATCCGCACCGACATGTTGTCTCCCGGGCGAAGATCGACGGTGGCGGTCCCGGAAGAGACCCAGCGCGCGCCCGCCCAGAAGATGGGCGAGGCCGCGCCCGAAGCGTTCTCGGCGGTCCACTCGTAGAAGACGTCGCCGCGAGCCGCGAGGTACAGCCACGGCCGCGGCCGGACGCGCAGGTAGACGGCGCCGGCCGCCCAGGCCGAGGTGCCGAAGTTGTTCGGCTCGAAGCCCGCGTCGAAGTGGAAGAGCGTCGAGAGCCACGAGCGCGGATAGAACGCCAGGTACGTGTCGAACAGGTGGCGCCACGCTTGCCCCTCGGGCGCGCCGGGCGCGCGCTCCACGCCGCCGAAGTAGAGCGCGTTGTAGGTCACCTTGTTCGTCACGTTGTAGGTGAACTGCGCCGCGGGCGAGAGCTGCAGGTTGTTGTCGACCACGCTGTTCCAGCCGTCGTAGAGCTGCACCGAGACCGTCATCCGCTCCGTGAGCGGATACGTCGCCCGCGCGCCCGTGTGATAGGCCGGCAACCCGAAGAACAGGTTCGAGCGCGACCAGTTCCACTGATCCTTGATCGCGATCCCTTCGGGGCCGATGGGCGAGAGGAAGATGCCGGCGTCGAGGGTGAGGCCGCGGCCGATCGGCGCCACGTACGCCAGGTTGGCCTGCTGGATGTTCTGCCAGTACGTCGGCCCCGACGGTCCTGCGCCCCGGGTGGCCTTCCAGACGGGCTCGCCGGCGTAGTACGTGTCCGGAGTGTTGCCGACCTGCAGCGCGACGTGGGCCGACACGGGGCCGAGCGTGCCCTGCGCGTCGATCACCGCGTTCTCGATCGTGAACGAGTCGTGGCGGTTGTCGAAGCCGCGGTAGTTGGTGATGTGGTTGCTCGGCTGGTTGAAGTTCCACTGCCAGAAGGCCTCGACGTAGCCGCCGATCGTCACCGCCGCGTTCGTCGCGGGCTTGGTCGAGCCCTCCGCGAGGCTGGCGATGGGCTCCGGCGTCGTGGGCTGGGCGGCGGGCATGCGGCGGGAGACGGCGTCCAGGTCCTTCTGGAGCTGCTTGACCTGCTCTTCCAGCGCGCGCACGCGCGCGTCGTCGGACTGGGACGGCGGCGGATCGTCGGCGCGCGCGACGCTCTCGGTCGACAGCAGCGCTACGAAACCGCCACACGCCATGCCGATTCGCACCGACCATCGCCTCTCGACCATGAACTCTTCGCTCCGCCGGTAAGTGCCCCCGCCCGCGCCAGTCACGATAGAGCAGGCCGTCTAAAGAATCGCAAAATCTGCTGGGCCGTTTTTAGCGCACCTTTATGCGTGAGTCCCTAAACCACGGTCGATCGACGAGTCCCATTTCGAGATCGCCATGGTTTCACCCCACCCGTATCGAAGCCCGTATCCGCCGCCGTCGCTCGAGCCGAGAGGCGTGGCGCGCACCGTGAGGCTGGCAGACCTCGACGCGGAAATCGCGGTGTTGCTCGTCTCGACCTTGGCGGTTTCAACAGCCATTGCCTCGAGGGAGCCCGACTTGGTGTCGATGCTCGGCTGCATCGGCGTCGCCCTCGCGAGTAAGGCCGTTCTCCGAGCCGCTTTCCGGAGCCGATGCGCGCGCGATGCAGAAGGTGCGTCACGGCGGTACCCGTCGGCACCGTGCACCTCGTGGCCCGTCCGGTGCATCGGATCGCATCAGGCAGCTCTTTAGCGCCCTTTTGGTCGGCAACGCTTAAACAACCCTCTGCCGGAGAGCCTCCATGGACCTCGTCTACGTAACCCTCACCGTCGGCCTGTTCGCGCTCGCGCTCGGGTTGGTGCGCCTGTGCGAGCGGCTCTAGCGCTCGGGAGCTCGTCATGCCCGTCCTCTACATCGCGTCTGGCGTCGTCTCGGTGCTGCTCCTGGTCTACCTGTTCGCCGCTCTGCTGAAGCCGGAGAGGTTCCAATGAGCTGGCAAGGCTGGGCGCAGCTCGCGCTCTACTTCGTCGTCCTCGTCGCGCTCGTCAAACCCCTCGGCGGCTACATGGCGCGCGTCTACCAGAACGAGCCCATCTTTCTGGAGAAGCTCTTCGGGCCCGTCGAGCGGCTCATGTACCGCGCGGCGGGCGTGAAGCGCGACGACGAGACCACGTGGAAGACCTACGCGGTCGGCATGCTGCTGTTCAACGCGGCGGGCCTCTTCGTCGTGTATGCGCTGCAACGACTGCAAGGCGTGTTGCCGCTCAACCCGCAAGGAATGGCCGCGGTCTCGCCCGACTCGTCGTGGAATACGGCGGTGAGCTTCGCCACCAACACGAACTGGCAAGGCTACGGCGGTGAATCGACGATGAGCTACCTCACGCAGATGCTCGCGCTCGCCGTACAGAACTTCGTCTCGGCGGCGTCGGGCATGGCGGTGCTCGTCGCCGTGATCCGAGGGCTCTCGCGTCGCACGACCGACACGCTCGGCAGCTTCTGGGTCGATCTCACGCGCAGCACCCTCTACATCCTGTTGCCGCTCTCGCTCGTCTTCGCGCTCTTCCTCGTCTCGCAGGGAGTCGTGCAGACGTTCAGCGCCTACCACGCGGTGCCGCTGCTCGAGGCGACGAAGGACGCGGACGGCAAGGCCGTGGTCGACCAGGTGCTCGCCCTCGGCCCCGCAGCCTCGCAGATCGCCATCAAGGATCTGGGCACCAACGGCGGCGGCTTCTTCAACGCCAACTCGGCGCACCCGTTCGAGAACCCGACGGGCCTGTCCAACTTCGTCATCCTGATCTCGATCCTGCTCATCCCGGCGGCGCTGACCTACACGTTCGGGAAGATGGTGAAGGACACGCGCCAGGGCTGGGCACTGCTCGTCGCCATGTTCGCCATCTTCCTGCCGCTCGTGTGGCTCTGCGTGGCGGCCGAGCACGCTCCGAACGCCGCGCTTTCGCACCTCCACGTCACGGGCGGCAACATGGAAGGCAAGGAGGTTCGCTTCGGCATCCCCGCCTCCGCGCTCTACGCCACCGCCACGACCGCGGCCTCCAACGGGTCGGTCAACGCGATGCACGACTCGTTCAATCCCCTCGGGGGTCTGGTGCCGATGTGGCTGATTCAGCTCGGCGAGGTCGTCTTCGGCGGCGTCGGCTCGGGCCTGTACGGCATGCTGATGTTCGCGGTGATCGCGGTCTTCATCGCCGGTCTCATGGTCGGCCGTACTCCCGAGTATCTGGGCAAGAAGATCGAGGCCTACGAAATGAAGATGGCTTCGCTCGTGGTGCTCGTCCCCGCCGCCGCGGTGCTCGTCGGCACCGCGATCGCCGTCGCCACGCAGGCCGGTCAGAAGGGGATCGCCAACCCCGGGGCGCACGGCTTCAGCGAGGTGCTCTACGCGTTCTCGTCGGCGTCGAACAACAACGGCAGCGCGTTCGCCGGCCTCTCGGTCAATACGCCGTTTTACAACACGGCGCTCGGCGTCGCGATGTTCCTCGGCCGCTTCTTCGTCAAGATTCCGGTCCTCGCGCTCGCGGGGTCGCTGGGCAAGAAGAAGCTCGTACCCCCCTCCTCTGGCACGCTGCCGACGCACACGCCGCTCTTCGTCGGCATGCTCGTCGGCGTCGTCGTCATCGTGGGCGCGCTCACCTTCATCCCGGCGCTGGCCCTCGGGCCTGTCGTCGAGCAGCTGCTCGCCAGGAGTCCGTCGTGAACCATACGCACCCGCACATCACCGCGCCGTCGAAGACGACCGCCACCCAGGTCGCGGCCGCGGCCGCCGGGCACGTGAGCAGCAAGCACCGAGCCCGCGGGCAGGCCCGTCCGCTCTTCGAGGGCGCCATCGTCAAGCGCGCCGCGGTCGACGCGCTCGTCAAGCTCGACCCGCGCCATCAGGTGCGCAATCCCGTCATGTTCGTCGTCGAGGTCGGTAGCCTGTTGACGACGGCGCTCTGGGTGCTGGCGCTCGCGGGACGCGGCGAGGGGCATCCGGGGTTCATCCTGGGCATCTCGGCCTGGCTCTGGTTCACCGTGATCTTCGCCAACTTCGCCGAGGCGATGGCCGAGGGGCGCGGCAAGGCGCAGGCCGACACGCTCCGCAAATCGCGCAAGGACATCCAGGCCAAGCAGCTCTCCGAGCCCAGGCGCGACTCGCCGCCCAAACCGGTCGTCGCGTCCCAGCTTCGCAAGGGCGACTACGTCCTCGTCGAGGCGGGCGACTACATCCCCATGGACGGCGAGATCGTGGAGGGAGTCGCCTCCGTCGACGAGAGCGCCATCACCGGCGAGAGCGCGCCGGTCATCCGCGAGAGCGGCGGCGATCGGAGCGCCGTCACGGGCGGCACGCGCGTGCTCTCCGACTGGATCATCGTTCGGATCTCGAGCAACCCGGGCGAGACGTTCCTGGATCGCATGATCGCGATGGTCGAAGGCGCGAAGCGCCAGAAGACGCCGAACGAGATCGCCCTCGACATCTTGCTCGCCGCGCTCACCATCATCTTCCTGCTCGCGACGGTCACGCTGCTGCCGTACTCGCTCTTCAGCGTGGGCGCGGCGAAGCAGGGCGTGCCGGTGACGATCACGGTGCTCGTGGCGCTGCTCGTTTGCCTCATCCCGACGACGATCGGCGGCTTGCTCTCGGCCATCGGCATCGCCGGGATGGACCGGATGATCCAGGCGAACGTCATCGCGACCTCCGGACGCGCGGTCGAAGCCGCGGGCGACGTGGACGTGCTGCTGCTCGACAAGACGGGCACCATCACCCTCGGCAACCGACAGGCCTCGGCCTTCGTCCCTGCGCCCGGCGTGTCGCCGTCGGCGTTGGCCGACGCGGCGCAGCTGGCCTCGCTCGCCGACGAGACGCCCGAGGGCCGAAGCATCGTGGTGCTCGCCAAGGAGAAGTTCGAGCTCCGCGAGCGCGACATCGCCGCGCTCGGCGCCCAGTTCGTCCCCTTCTCGGCGCAGACGCGCATGAGCGGCGTGGACATGAAAGATC
>DATIQP010000822.1:0-3283 GCA_035470765.1 Polyangiaceae bacterium
GTACACCCCGCCAGTGGAACGCCCCCGCAACTCGCGAGAGTTGCGGGGGTTTCGTTTCTCCGCCCCCCGCCCCGTGCTAGGAGACCCGCCATGCTCCAGCACAACCGCTACTTCGAGGACAGGGTCCAGAGCGTCGGCTTCCAGCGCAACGGGCGTCGCGCCACCGTCGGCGTGATCGACGTGGGCGAGTTCCACTTCGGCACCGATGCGCCGGAGCGGATGACCGTGATCTCCGTTGGACAGCGAGGTCCGCATCGCGCGGGTGACGACCATCCAGTTGGCCATCGCCTGGTACACCCGCTCGACGAAGGTGCCCCCTTGCGCGGGCGTCGTCGTCAGGAGGCCGATGACCGTGCCGAGATCGGCCTTCGACATGCCCCACCAGTCGATGGCGACCCCCACGGCGTGGAGCGTCGAGATCAGCGTGGCCGCTTCTTGCCCCAGGATCTCGTCGGTGCCGCCGAAGAAGCCGTGGCCGAAGGCGAGCGCGCGGCCGGGCCCGGTCTGGCTCGTCACGGTCGTCGGGACGACGACGACGAAGGGGACGACGGTCGTCCCGTTCTGCGCGATCTTGCCGTCCGCGCCGCGGAAGAGGCGTCCACCGGAGTCGGGCTTGTCGAGGTAGAGCGGCACGGTGACGGTGCCGTGCACCACGCTCGCGTACTGGGCGGAGGGCGGGTCGGTCCCCGTGATCGTCACGGCCGGGGTGTTCTGGGCGAGCCACGCCTGCACCGCGGCGCGCAGATCCAGCATGTCCGCGCGCGGCGTGTCGGCGCCCGCGGTCGTGAAGTCCCAGGCGAGCTGGAGCGACGATCGCGCGACGCCCTTCGACTCGAGCGGGCCGAAGACGTCGCTGTCGAAGCGCGGAGCGATGGCCGCGAGCGACGGATCGCGCGACGTGTCGCGATCGCGCAGGCGCCGGAAGCCCTCGGCGGGCGCGGCGAGGGAGCCGTCGGCGTCCTTCACGCCGCGCAGGGCGACGATGTACCTCGTGTGCTCGGCCAGCTGCACGAACGGGTAGATCGAGATGGCCACGTGCGTGTCGTCGTCGGGCGCCGTGTCCACGTCGGCGTAGTGGGCGACGGCCTCGCCGGTGTCGGCGCGCAGCAGCAACGTCGGGCTGGCGGCGAGATCCATGCTGCGCGCGGGATCGTCGAGGACGTTGGGGAGCCCGTCGCCGACGACCGCACTCGGCAGCGCCGCGACGATCCCCGGCTGGCGCGAGAACCCGTCGACGCCCAGCGGCGTGACGAGGTCGGCGTCGACGTCCGTGCGGGTCGCGGGCTTGCCCGCGCCCCGCAGCGCGACGGGACCCGCCGCGGGCCGAAAGAAGTCGGAAGGGTACGGGAGCGTGCACGACAGCTCGCCCTCGAGCGGCTGGCACCCGTCGGGCACGACCAGCGGCGCCTCGCTCGAGCAGCTCGCGCCGAGCGCGAAGAGCACGAACGCGAGCGCGGGGGCGGCCGTCGTGCGCATGCGCCCTACTTCTTGAGCAGCGCCATCCCCACGACGGCGAGCACGACTCCGGCGAGCAAGAAGGCGATCGCGATGCCGACGAGCAACCCGGTGTTGCTCTTCGGGATCATCGGGCGCGTCTGGGCCTCGGGATACGTCATGTTCGGCATCGACGGGACCGAGCTCGACGGCGGCGCGGGCACGACCGGCGCGGGCGGCGTCCCGGGCTGGCTCGGCAGCGCCGGTTTGCCGTCGAGCACCGCCTGCAGCGCGGCGCCGAGCTCCGACATCGAGGCGAATCGGTCCTCGACCTTCTTCGAGAGCGCCCGATCGAAGATCTGCTCGAGCAGCGGCGGGAAGGTCTTGCCAGCAACGCGCTGCGAGATGGGGATGGGCTTGCCGGTGACGTGGAGCGAGAGGAAATCCATCGCGCTCTTCGCCTCGAACGGCAGCTTCCCCGTCAGCACCTCGTAGAGGATGACGGCGAGCGAATACTGATCGCTCGCGGGGGTGAGCGTCTTGCCCTGCGCCTGCTCGGGGCTCATGAACTCCGGCGTTCCGAAGACCATGCCCTCCTGCGTGAGGATGACGGAGCCGGGGCGCATCTCGCGCTCGGTCACCTTGGCCAGGCCGAAGTCGAGAACCTTCGGGAAGTCCTTCAGCCCGCCCGACTGGCACAAGAAGATGTTCTCGGGTTTCAGATCGCGGTGGATGATGCCCGCCCGGTGCGCCTCCTCGAGCGCGCCGCACACCTGGATGATGATCGGCAGGCCCCGCTGGATGGGGAACGGCCCCTCCCCGCGCACGGTCTGGTTGAGGTTCTTGCCCTCGAGGAACTCCATGATGATGTACAGCGACCCGTCGTCGAGCTCGCCGTACAGGAACACCTTCACCGTGTTCGGGTGGGTGAGGTGGCTCATCGCGCGCGCCTCGCGGCGGAAGCGCGAGACCAGGTCCTGGCGGTTGGCGAGCTTCGGGTGGAGGATCTTGACCCCCACCATCCGGTTCATCGCCGGCTGCGACGCCTTGTAGACCGCGCCCATCCCGCCGGAGCCGATCTTTTGCAAGATCTGGAACTGTCCGTTCAGAATGTCCCGTCCGATGAACGGATCCGGCTGCGCCATCGAACCGTGGTTAGTATCACAGGCCTTGCCGTCTCGATACTCAGCATGACCTGCGGTGCTTGGCCCATGACCCTCCCTCGCCCCCTCGCCCTCGAGAGCCAGCTGCTTCGCGCGGCCGGCTTCCGCCACGGGTTCTCCACCAGGCCGCTCGACTTCAAGCCTGGCAACCCGCACCTGCTCGAGCACGAGGAGTCGCTCGCGCTGCTGCTCCGGATGCGCGCCGATCGGATGTTCCGCGTCTCCCAGGTCCACGGCGCGCGCGCGCTCGTCGCGACCGGCGAGCCGAGCTCCGTCGCGAAGGAGCAGGCCGACGCGCTCGTCGCTCCGAGCGGCGACGTCGCGGTGATGGTGCGCGTGGCGGACTGCGTCCCGATCCTGCTCGCCGACTCGCGCTCGGGCGCCGTCGCCGCGGTCCACGCCGGCTGGAGGGGCGTCGTCGCCGGCGTCCTCGCGAGCGCGCTCCAGACCGGCGCGGAGCTCGGCGCGAGATTCGACCTCGCCGCGATCGGGCCGTGCATCGGCGCGTGCTGCTACGAGGTCGACGACGACGTCGCCGAGCGCATCGCGGCGGCGAGCGAACCCGGCGTGATGATCCGCGCCGGCCAGGCCAAGCCGCACGTGGACCTTCGCGCGGCCGTGCGCGCTCAGCTCGTCGCGAGAGGCTTGCAGAGTGCACACATCGACGACGTCCCCGGCTGCACGCG
>DATIQP010000823.1:0-7774 GCA_035470765.1 Polyangiaceae bacterium
CGAGAAGGCGTAGAACGCGGGCGTGCCGCGCGCGGCGAGCAAGTGCACGACGTCGCGGTACTCGAGCGCCGTCTGCCTCATGATCTGGCCGATGGCGTCGGCATCGCCGCCCTCGCGATCGATGTCCCGCGCGATCGCCTCGAACTCCTCGGCCTTGGCCCGCGGCTCGAAGCCCAGATCGGACACCGTGTAGTACGACGCGTCCACGTTCGGCAGCTCGCGGTACCTCGACTTGACGAACTGCTCCTCGATGGTGTTGTCCCAGCGGATGGCGTTGAGGACGCGGATGGGCCGCTGCGCTTCGACGATGCGTGCGGCGAGCGTGGCGACGACCTCCTTGTAGGAGCGCCATGGACCCGCGATCGGAAGAGGCGGAATGGACGGGACCTGGACCGTGTCGAGCACGTCGTTCGCAGGCACGACGCTCGACTCGGGCTCCACGTGCCCGTTCTTCTTCTTGTTGGCGCCGTTGGTCTCGGCGTCTTTGACGGGCTTCTTCTGCTCGTCCTCTGCCTTGTCTGGCATCCGACGCTTATTATCTCAGAAAATACGTGTAGAATCCATCTTCTTCGATTCGGCGACCCACGCGGCGACCGACTCGCGCAGCGCGCTCTTCGGCGCCGCCTCCGAGAACAGCTCCACCGCGACGGGGGCCTCCGGGGCCGCTTCGTCTGCGAACTCCACCAGCACCCTCATCGCGCCGCCGTGGTCCTCCACCCGCGCCTCCCGGGGACGGCGTGGCTCGAGCGCCAGGCGCGCCATGTGAAGCCTCGCGTCGAGGAGCATGCCTGCCGCAGTCGGATCGCCCTTGAAGCCGCGGGTTCCGACGCGCAGCCGCCGCCGCACCTCCGGCGGCTGGAGCGTGCGCTCCTCGGACAGGCGCGCCGCGTTGTGCACGCGCGCCGCCACCACCTCCGGCGTGCCGCACTCGAACGTCGCCACGACCGCCGGCTCGGCCCAGACGTCCTCGGCCGGCGTCGCGGGTCCGTCCGGCGCCGTGAGCACCGCGACGACGACGGTGCTCGCTCCGCCGAGCGCGCCGTCGATGGTCAGCACGAGCCGGTGCGCCTTCTCGCCGGCGATCTGCTCGATGCGCGTCAGCCGCTCGTCGAGGGTGGCGTCGCCTTGCTCCTCGGGCAGGACGTCCGACGCGGGCAGCGCGATGCGAATGCGCGACTCGCTGCACCGATTGCATACGAGGTCGTGCGCCTCGCACGGCTCGTTGCACCTCGCGCAGTGGGTCATGCTCGCGCTGACGGTCATGGAGGGTGGGCGCTAGGCTCGCCCAACTTGCCAATATCTCACGGGAGCCTGGCCAGCGGAAGCCGCTCGCGCGGGCGGCGAGTTTTGGCGGCCCTACGGCGTAAGGGTCTTCGAGATCCCCAGCAAGATCTGCTCTTCGCTCACCCCGTCGCTCTCGGCCCGGTAGCTCAGCACGAGGCGGTGGCGGAGCACCGGCAAGAGCAACGCTCGCACGTCGTCGACGTCGGCCGCGGCGTGGCCTCGCAGCGCGGCGCGGGCCTTGGCGGCGAGCACGAGGGCCTGCGAGCCGCGCGGCCCCGCGCCGAAGCGCACGTAGCGGGAGACGTCGTCGCTCGCGGACTTCTCTTTGGCCGCGCCCTCGGCCGGGCGCGTCGCGCGCGCCAGCGCCACGGCGAGCTTCACGGCCTCGTCGGTCACCGGCATGCGCGGGACGAGCTTCTGCAGCGCGCGCACCTCGTCGGCCGTCAGCACGCGCGGCACCTCGCGCGCGTCGAACTGCGCGCTCGTGGTGCGCCGCGCGATCTGCTCCTCCTCGGACTCCGAGGGATAGGAGACGTGAATCTCGAGCAGGAAGCGATCGAGCTGGGCCTCGGGCAGCGGGTACGTGCCCTCCTGCTCGATCGGGTTGCGCGTCGCGAAGACGAGGAACGGATCGGGCAGCACGTGCGTGTGCACGCCCGCGGTCACGCGGCGCTCCTGCATGGCCTGCAGCAGCGCTGCCTGCGTCTTCGGCGGCGTGCGGTTGATCTCGTCGGCGAGGATGAGGTGGTGGAAGATCGGCCCGGGCAGGAAGCGCACTCGCCGGCGGACGCCGCCGCTGCCGTCTTCGTCTTCCTGGAGCACGTCCGTGCCGGTGATGTCGGCGGGGAGCAGGTCGGGCGTGAACTGGACGCGGCCGAAGCTCAGGTCGAGCGCCTCGGAGAGCGTCGCCACGAGCAGCGTCTTGGCGAGCCCGGGCACGCCCACGAGCAGCGCGTGGCCGCGGGCGAGCAGCGCCACGAGCATGAGGTCGATGACCTGCTCCTGCCCGACGACGCGCGAGGCGACCGCCTGGTGGAGCGCGGCGTGGGCGCGCTTGGCCTTCTCGAGCAGAGCCTCGTCGTCGGCTCCCTCGACGGGGTCCTGCTCTGCGCTCGGGGTCGGTTCGGTGTTCGCCATCGGGTGATGCACCTGGTCGGCTTTTGCACGAGCGGCACGCGATTGTCAAAGTGCCCCCCACACTGTAGATCCCGTCCGCTTGTCCCAACCGACGGTTCAGCCCGCCCCGACCCCCTCGATGCGCCCGCTCGAGGCGCCTTCTGCCATCAACCGCGAGGCGGCTGGGCTCGGCGCCCCGTCGGCGAGCGCCTGGCAGCCGGAAAGCGCGTCCGGGCCGTCGGAGATCGTCATCCGGCCCAAGGGCCTGCAGCACGGCGTCTGGGAGGCGCCGCGGTGGGCGTTCTGGACGGTGGCGGCCATGGTGGTCGTCGCCGCGGCGGTCTACGCGCTGGTGAGGCTGGGCGTGCTCAAGCGAAGGGCCCGATGAACACAGGCGACGTCGAAACCCGCGTTCCGAACGGAGAGATCGCGCGAGCGGACGAACAAGCGCGCGGCGGCGTGCGGCTCCGTCGCGTGCTCGGCATGCTGCTCTTGTTCGTGCTCGTCTACGCCGGCTTCGCCGTCTACGGCGACGTCCGCAAGATCAAGGTCGGCCTCGAGCGCTTCGAGTGGTGGACGTTCGGCGCGGCGTTCGCCCTCGCGTTCGGCAACTACGTTTTGCGCTTCTTCAAGTGGCAGTTCTACCTGTCGCGCCTCTCGGTGCGCGGCGTTGGCGTCGTCGACAGCTTCCTCACCTTCGTCTCCGGGTTCGTTCTGACGATCTCGCCGGGCAAGGTCGGCGAGGTGTTCAAGTCGCTCGTCCTGTTCGAGACCCACGGCGTCCCCATGCCGAAGACCGCGCCGATCGTCGTCGCCGAGCGCATCACCGACCTCATCGGCGTCATCGTGCTCATCGTGCTCGGCTCGCTCGGCTTCCACGGCGGCTTCTTGCCCGCGGCCGTGGGGACCGCCCTCGTCGGCACGCTCCTGGCGATCATCGCGTCGCGCACGGCCTCGTTCGCCGTCATCCGCCTGATCACCAAGCTGCCGGGCCCGTTCCGCAAGCTGGGCTCCAAGCTCGAGGAGGCCTACGAGAGCCTGACGATCCTGGTCGCGCCGCGCAACCTCCTGGTCCCCACGCTCCTGTCGATCGCGGCGTGGTCCCTCGAGTGCATGGCCCTCGCGGTGATCCTGCACGGCTTCGGCGAGCACGTGCCGCTGCCGCTTTCGGTCTTCTTCTACGCGACGAGCACCCTCGCGGGCGCGGTGATCCCCACGCCCGGCGGCCTCGGCGTCACCGAGACGGGCCTGCGCAGCCAGATGATCGAGATCGCCCACATCGATCCGGCGGCGAGCACCGCGGCCATGATGCTCGTGCGCCTCGCGACGCTCTGGTTCGCCGTCGTCGTCGGCTTCGCCGGGCTGGGCATCCTCAAGCGTCGCTACCCGGCGCTCCTCGGCGGCAAGAAGAAGGACTGACATCATGGCTGGTCTCGGTGACCTCGTTTCGCGTCGCCTGGTGGATTCGGGTTCGAAGAACGTCATCCGCGCCGCGTGGGACTCGCTCTCGCGCGTGCCGGGCGGCAAGGTGGCCTTCTCTCGCGGGATCGGCCTCGCGGCGCCTTACACGGCCACCATCGACGCGCACGTGGAGGCGCTCGAGCCGGGTCGCTCCGAGGTGACGATGCGAGACCGCCGCGCCGTGCGCAACCACCTCCGGTGCGTGCACGCCGTCGCCCTCGCCAACCTGGTCGAGCTCGCCGGGAACGTGGCCGTCGCCTACACCCTGCCCGACGACGGGCGGTTCATCGTGAGCGGCATGAGCCTCGAGTACCTGAAGAAGGCGCGCGGCATGCTGCGCGCCTTCGGCCAGTGCCCGGAGGTGCTCGGCAGCGAGAAGCGCGAGATCGAAGTCCGCGTGCGCGTCCTCGACGACGCGGGCGACGACGTCGTCCTGGGCACGCTCAAGACGCTGATCGGCCCGAAGAAGCGCCCCGCGGGCTGAGGCAGTGGTTCAGCTCCCGCGGAGCTCGTCGAGCGCGGCGGCGAAATCGGGCGGCGGCGGCGCCTCGAAGCGGACGCGGGCGTGCGTCGTGGGGTGCTCGAAGCCCAGCAGGCGTGCGTGGAGCGCCTGGTGGCCGAGGCTCCGCTGCACGCGCTCGACCCGCGCGTCGCGCGACCGGCGCCCGTAGACCGGATCGCCGAGCACCGGCGTACCCGACTCGGCGAGGTGCATGCGGATCTGGTGCGTGCGCCCCGTCTCGAGCGTGCAGCGGACGAGGCATGCCGCTCCGCCCGCCAGCTCTTCCATGCAGAGTACATGCGTCACGGCGGACTTTCCCGAGCGGACGCGCGAGGTGAAGCGCAGGCGGTTGCGAGGGTCGCGGCCGTGGAGCGTGCGGTGCGTCGCGGTGGCGGCCACGCCGAGGCACAGCGCGACGTACTCGCGATCGATGGTGTGCGCCGAGAACTGCGCCTTCAGCGCCTCGCGCGCCTGGGCGGTGCGCGCCACCACCATCACGCCGCTCGTCCCCTTGTCGAGCCGGTGCACGATGCCGGGGCGTGTGCGCGCGTCCGCGTCGTCGGGCACGGTGGCCTCGGACTCGAAGAGGCCGCGCGCGAGCAGCCCGTGGACGAGGGTGCGGTGCTCGCTCCCCGGCGCCGGGTGCACCGCGACGCCGGGCGGCTTCACCAGGACCACGACGGCGTCATCGACGTGGAGGATCGTCATGGGCACGGAGGCGTCCGGCACGAGCTCCGTCCGTGCCGGCTCCATCGGCTGGACGTCAATCACCGTCCCCTCGCGGAGGATGTCCTTTCCGCGCGCGGCCGCGCCGGCGATCGTCACGCGCCCGGCGTCGATCCACCGCTGCACCTCCGCGCGGGACAGCCCGTCGCGCGTCTTCGCGAGCGTGTCCGCGAGGAAGCGGTCCAGCCGCTGCCCCACGCCGCGGCGATCCACCGCGACCTTCATGGTCACTGGGAGGTCGGCCTCACCAGAGCTTGGATTTGATGTGGCCCTTGGCCTTGATCAGGATGTCGACCAGCGCGCGGTCGTAGAAGTTGCGCGGGTACAGGTCCGGGGACACGCGCCGCTTGAAGAGCGCGCGGCCCTCCTCGATTTCCTCGGAGAGCGTCTCGAACAGGTTGTCGTTCGTGATGCCCTGGACGATCTTGTCCTCGTTGTAGAGCGACAGATCGCTGGCGATCGCGCGCGCAAGGCGGCGGGCGGCTTCTTCGGTCTCGATGAGGGGCATGAACGCATTATCGCGGGAGGGCGCGAGGTACGTCAATTCCGTGCCGTCGTAGCCACGGAAACGCCTCTCTGCTAAAAGCCCCAGGCCGATGATCGCCCGAACGCTCGCCGCAGCCATCGAAGACGCTGCCAAATGCGACCCCACCAAGGGCTTTCGATTCGTCCCCGAGTCGGGGGTGCCCCAGACGGCGACGGCCGGCGGGGGCAGCGACGCGAGCGAAGCGTCCTTTTCCTATACCGCCATCGAGCGCGCCAGCGCACGGTACGGGGGCGCCCTCCAGGCCCTCGGGCTGCGCAAGGGCGACCGCGTCGCGCTCATCCTGCCGACCAACGAGGACTTCATCCTCTGCTTCTTCGGGGCGATGCGGGCGGGCATCATCCCCGTGCCGATCTACCCGCCGCTCGGCCTCGGCCAGCTGCAGGGCTACCTCGACAACACCCGTCACATCGTCCGCAAGAGCGGGGCGCGCATCCTCGTCACCGACGCCCGCATCAAGCGGCTGCTCGGCACCGTCCAGGGCGCGGCCCCCGAGCTCGAGCAGATCGTCGCCGTCGAGGCGATCCGCGAGTCGCAGGAACCGCTCCGCGCCGCGCGCATCGACGAGACCGACGTGGCTTTCTTGCAGTTCACGAGCGGCTCCACGTCGCGCCCGAAGGGCGTCACGCTCACCCACCAGAACCTCCTCGCCAACATCGACTGCTTCATGCGCGAGGGCCTGCGCGCGGGCGACGGCACGGACGTCGGCGTGTCCTGGCTGCCGCTCTACCACGACATGGGCCTCATCGGCTTCGTGCTGGCGCCGGTCGTCACGAAGACCCTGTCGGTCTTCTTGCCGCCGCTGCTCTTCCTCAAGCGCCCGGCGTCGTGGCTGCAGGCGATCTCCCGCCACCACGGGACGATCTCCTACGGGCCAAACTTCGCCTACGCGCTCTGCTGCAAGCGCATCCGCGAGCGCGAGCTCGAAGGCATCGATCTCTCGAGCTGGCGAGTGGCCGGCTGCGGCGCCGAGCCCATCCGCCCCGAGACGCTCGAGACCTTCGCCGCCACGTTCGCCAAGGTCGGATTCAAAAAGCAGGCCCTGCTCCCCTCCTACGGCATGGCCGAGTCGTCGCTGGCCGTGTGCTTCACGGAGCTCGGCGAGGGGATGAAGACGTTGAGCGTCGACGGGACGTCGCTCTGGGCCGACGGTCGAGCGAAGGTCGTCGCCGACGACGCCGAGGGCGCCGTGCGCGTCGTCTCTTGCGGCAGGGCGTTCGCAGGTCACGCGATCGAGGTCTTTTCTGCGGACGACGCCACCAGCGCCACGCCGCTCCCCGAAGGGACCGTGGGCGAGCTGCGCCTGCGCGGGCCGAGCGTCATGAAGGGCTACTGGCAGGACGAGGAGCGCACGCGCGAGGCCTTCGCGGGGGAGTACCTCCGCACCGGCGACCTCGGCTTCATCCAGGACGGGCGCGTCTACATCTGCGGCCGGTCGAAAGAGGTCATCATCGTCAACGGCCGCAACTACTACCCGCAGGACATGGAGTGGGAGGCCGCCAAGGTCGCCGGCGTGCGCAAGGGCAACGTCATCGCCTTCGGCGCGCGCGACCCCAGCGGCAACGAGATGGACCGCGAGCGCGTCGTCGTCACGTTCGAGCTGCAAGACCCCAAGGACCTCGAGAGCGCGATGCGCACGAGCGAGATCGTCCACGCCGTCCGCAAGACGATCCAGGAGGGCATGGCGCTGGCCGTCGACGAGGTCGTGCCGCTGTTGCCGGGCGTCCTTCCGAAGACGTCGAGCGGCAAGCTCCAGCGCGCCAAGGCGCGCGAGCTCTACGAGTCGGGAGAGCTCACCGGCCGCAAGAGCGCGCGCGAGGTGAACCGCCTCGACGTCGTGAAGGAAGCCGCGAAGAGCCAGCTCGAGTATTTCAAGCTCGCCGTGCTCGGCGGCCGCAAGAAGTCGGGACCGTAGAGCTCGGCCGGCGATCAAAGTCGCGCCGGAGCGTTGCGGAGGACGCAGCGGAGCCTTAATTTTCTCGTGGGCCTTGTAGAGCCCGAAAGCGACCGTCGCGGTGAAATCACCGCCCCGATGCCGCCACTGCCACGGTGGAGGTCGTCATGACGAAGACACGAGCCACGGTCCTCGCGGGCGCCGTGTGGATCGGCGCCTTGGCGTCGACTGCCGCGTTCGCCTACAC
>DATIQP010000824.1:0-8060 GCA_035470765.1 Polyangiaceae bacterium
CCGTCAGCTCGTCAGAAGATGAACACGCCGCAGGCGACCACCGTCGACCAGAGGCCGGCCTTGTGGCCCTCGGCGCTCTGCACGACGTGGCGCGTGCGGAGGATCATCCCGCCGGTCTTGTAGACCTGCTCGCGCTCGCGCCACGCCTTCTCGGAGTCGAACTCGATGCCGAGCGTCGTGGCGAGCATCGTCGCCGCGAGGTCCTCGGCGTAGTCGCCGGCGATCTTCGCCGTCTCCCCGTAGCTGTGATGCTCGGAGAGGTAGCCGTACATGCTGGGGTCCGCCGGGCGGGCGACGCCGATCGAGGCCGCGACGAGGCGGTTCGGCTCGTTCGTGTCCTGCCGCGCCATGACGCAGTGGACGATCTGGCCGGGCTTGATGAGCTTCTCGCCCTCCTTGCGGCTGATCTCGCGGCAGCGCGGAGGGAAGATGGAGCTGACGGTGACGAGGTTCGCCTTCTCGATACCCGCGTCGCGGAGGGCGAGCTCGAACGACGAGAGCCGGTCCTTGTGGACGCCCACGCCGTTGGTGAAGAAGATCGCCTTCGGCACGAGCATCTCGTGCATCACGGGATAGCCTGTCTCAGATACGGGGACCGGTGCCTTGCCCATCCGACGTCTCTCCTCCGTGTTTCCTGCTCGGCGACTGACGCCGCCACGCGCGCACGAACCCTGAACGCGCTCGCTTATTAGGTATCAGTGCTCGGTTGGCGGTTTCAAGATTCGCGGCCGCTCGGAGACGGACGCGTCACGCTTTCGATGCGGCCTTGGCCTTCGGAGCCGCCTTCGCCTTGCCCTTGGAGGCAGCGGCCTTCTTCGCGGGCTTGGCGCTCGCCTTCGCGGCGCTCTTGGCGCCGTGACGCTTGTCGAGCGAGCGGTACATGTCCCAGAGGCGCGGCACGGGGTACTTCTCGAGGCGCGTCTTGTAGCCCTCGTCCTTCGTGCGCTTCTCGAGCTCGAGGATCGCGTCGACCAGCTTGGCGCGCGAGCCGAACTTCTCCTTCACGGCGCTGAACGTCTCGACGAGGTGGAGCAGCTTGGCGTTCGCGACGTGCGCGAGACCCTTGCCAGCGCTCTTGCGCTCGAGCCAGAGGTCGTCCTTGGCGAGCTTCTCGATGGCGGCGACGAGCTTGGCCTTGTCGCCATACTTTTCTTTCACGGTCTCGAGCGGGCTTTTCATTTTGGGACCTAACGGGCGCCGACGCATAGCAGCCACGCCGCGCGTTCGCAAGCCTAAGCGCCAGCCGTGACCCGGTGATGTATGCTCGGCGCGATGTCGCGGACCGTGAGGTGGGTGCCTTGGTTGGTGTGGGCGATCGCCGTCGCCAGCGGGTGCGCGGAAGAGTCCCGCGTCGCGTCCGCGGCCAAAACCCCGAGCGCTCCCGAGCCGGTCGCCGCGGCGGAGGGCGGCGGCGCCCAAGCCCAGCCCGAAGCGGCGCCGCCGGCGGACGGCGACTCACGCTTCGGCCAGGACGTGCCCGCGCAGCCACCCCCGCGACCCGTTCGGGAGATCGATCGCAGCGGCGGCGACGAGGGAAAGCGCGGCGAGGCGACCGGCACCGCGACGGCCGCGCTCGGCCACGCACGCCCCGTCGACACGACGATGGGCGGCGGCGACACCGGCCCGAGCGCCGCCTCCGAGGCGCCGCACGACGCCGCGATGCTCGTCTACACGGCCCATCTCACGATGGCCGTCTACCAGGTCGCTCCCGCGATCGACGCCATCGAGGTCATCGGCCGCTCCTTCGGCGGCTACCTGTCGTCGCGCACCGACACGCAGATCGTCATCCGCGTCCCCCGCGCGCGCTTCGACGAGGCGCTCCACAAGATCGAGGCGACCGGCGACGTGCTCCACCGCGAGGTCACCGCCGAGGACGTGACGGATCAGTACGTCGACATGGACGCGCGCCTGCGCAACGCCCGCGCCGTTCGCGATCGCCTCGAGGCGCTCCTGCAGAAGGCCGCCGTCAAGGAGGCGATCGAGATCCAGCGCGAGCTCGAGCGCGTCACCGCGGAGATCGAGACGCTCGAGGGCAAGCTCAAGCTCCTCAAGGACCGCGTCGCCTACTCCGTCATCGGCGTCACCTTCGAAGCCCGCGGCGAGGCCGCGGTGCGCGAGAAGCCGCTGCGCCTCCCGTTCCCTTGGCTCGGCCAGCTCGGCCTGCCGCACCTGCTCGATCTCGGAGGCCAGTGATGCGCCCCATGCTCGCCCCTGCGCTGCTCGCGTCGGCGATGCTCGGGACCGCGTGCGGGCGCCCCTTCGACCTCCGCACCGCGCCCGGCTTCATCGAGCTCCAGGACCAGGACCCCGACTACGGCTACCGCGCCACCACGCCCGAGGGCGTCGTCGTCGGCGTGAAGGCCGTCCGTCTCGAAGGGGAGGGGAGCCAGGACATCGCCTTCTGGCAGCGCGCCCTCACGCTGCAGCTGCGCGACGTGAGCGGCTACGCGCTCACCGGCGAGCGCGCAGTCCGCTCGCTCGACGGCGTCCCCGGCAAGGAGCTGCGCTTCGGCCACGATGAGGCCGGAAAGCCGTTCTCCTACTGGCTCACGTTCTTCGTCTCGGGCAAGCGCCTCATCCTCGTGGAGGCCGGCGGCCCCTCCGCGCAGTTCGAGAGGTACCAGGCGAGCGTCGAGTGGATGGAGAAGAGCATCAAGGTCCGCTGAAGAAGACGTCCTCACTGACATGCGCTGGCTCCACCACATCGCCACCGAGCCCCTCCACCTCGGCGACCGCTACGCCCCGGACTCGCTCGCGCGGGAAGGCTTCGTCCACTGCTCGCTGCGCGACGCGGTGCGCGAGAGCGCACGATTGTATTTTGCAGGCATCCCGGAAGAGAGGCTCCGCGTGCTGCGCATCGACCCGCGCCGGCTCGACGCGCCGGTGCGCTTCGAAGCCACGCCGCGCGGGCCGATGCCGCACGTCTACGGAGCGATCCCGCGCGACGCGATCACGGAGGTGATCTCTCCGGGCGCCGTCGACCAAGCGCCCGACGAGGTGACGGGGACGCGCTTCGCCGTCGTGGGGTTCGTAGGCATGACGTTGCTCGACCTCGTCGGCGTCTACGACCCGCTCGCGCGCATCGCCTCGGTGGGCGTCGACCCGTCCTCGAGCGTGGAGGTCGTCTCGGCCACGGCGGAGCCCTGGGAGGGGGGCGGCGCGCGCCTCGTGTCCTCGCGCGTGCGCCCGGACCTGGCCGAGTTCGACGTCGTCGTGCTCGCCGGCGGTCCCGAGACTCGCAGGCTGCGCGACGACCCCGAGGTGACGTCGTGGCTCGATCGCTTCCCTCACAACCGCCTCGTGGCCTCCGTCTGCACCGGCGCGCTGCTGCTCGGCGCGGCAGGCCGGCTGCGAGGCAAGCGCGCGACGACCCACCACCTCGAGCTGGGCTCGCTGGCGGCCTACGGCGCGGAGGCGTCCCACGCAAGGATCGTCGACGAGGGGCAGCTCGTGACGGCGGCCGGCGTCACGGCCGCGCTCGATCTCGGCCTGCACCTCGTCGCGCGCCTCTACGGCGACGCCGCGCGCGATCGCATCGCCGAGCGCATGGAATGGCGCCCCGCATAGGGAACGGGAGTGCAAAATGACGCCGCCCGCGCTAATCGTCTGGCTGCCATGACCGTCCGCGTCCGCTTCGCGCCGTCGCCCACCGGCTACCTCCACATCGGCGGCGTACGCACCGCGCTCTTCAACTGGCTCTGGGCCCGCCACACGGGCGGCGCCTTCATCCTGCGCATCGAGGACACCGATCAGGAGCGCAGCACCACCGAGAGCGAGAAGATCATCCTCGACTCGCTGAAGTGGCTCGGCCTCGACTGGAACGAGGGTCCCGAGGTTGGCGGCGACTACGGCCCGTACACCCAGATGGAGCGGCTCGCGATCTACAAGGAGTATGCCGAGCGCCTCATCTCGGAGAAGAAAGCCTTTCGCTGCTACTGCACCAAGGAGGAGCTCGACGCCCAGCGCGAGGCGCTGAAGAAGAAGGAGCCCAAGGCGCAGTTCCGCTACCCGGGCACGTGCCGCGACCGCGCCGACCAGCCCGACAAACCGTACGTCGTGCGCTTCCGGACGCCGAGCGAGGGCGAGGTCACCTACGTCGACAAGGTCTTCGGCCCGGTGACGACGCCCAACGCCGCCCAGCAGGATTTCGTCCTGCTCCGGAGCGACGGCATCCCGCTCTACAATTTCGGCGCCGTCATCGACGACCTCACGATGAAGGTCACGCTCGTCGCGCGCGGTCGCGATCACATGGTCAACACGCCGCCGCAGATCATGCTCTACGAGGCGCTCGGGGCGAAGCCGCCCGAGTTCGCGCACCTGCCGATGATGCTCGCCCCCAGCGGCGAAAAGCTCAGCAAGCGCCACGGCGCCGTCAGCGTCTTCGAGTATCGCGATCAGGGCTACGCGCCGACCGCGGTGCTCAACTACCTGGTGCGCTTCGGCTGGTCGCACGGCGACAAGGAGGTCTTCTCGAAGGAGGAGCTCATCGAGGCGTTCGGCTGGGAGGCGTGCGGTCGCGGCGACGGCAAGTTCGACGCGAAGAAGTTCCTTGCCATCAACCATGCCCACCTCAAAGACCCGAAGCTAATGCCCGACGACGAGTACGCGCGCCGTGCGCTGCCTTTCGTGAAGGCGCGCGGCCTCGACGCCGTCACCGAGGCGGACGTCGTCGGCGCCCTGCCGGCCATCCGCGAGCGCGCGACGAGCTTCGTCGACGCGGCCGACCGGCTCGACTTCTTCTTCCGCAAGGACCCGGTGATGGACGACGCCGCGGTCGCCAAGTTCCTGGTTCCCGACAACGCGGCGCACCTGCGAGGTCTGGCGGCCACGCTCGAGGGCGTGTCGAGCTGGACGGAGGCCGCGCTCGAGCAGCGCGCGCAGGAGTGGCTGAAGGAGCGCGGCCTCGAGATCAAGCAGGTCGCGCAGCCCGCGCGCGTCGCGCTCACCGGCCGCACCGCGAGTCCTGGCCTGTTCCAGGTGATCGCCATCCTCGGGCAGGCCGAGAGCCTGCGGCGCCTGCTCCGCGGGGCCGCGCTGGCAGAACGAGCCGAGCGCGCGGCCGCCCCCACCCCGAAGACCTGACGTGCTCGCCGCGACGCTCCCGTTCCAGCTCGCGACCTCGGTCGCCTCGCAGCCGCAGCCGTCCGCGCTCGAGTCGTTCCTCACGGCGGCCAAGCCGCTGTTCCCGATCCCCGCGCTCTTCGTCCTGCTCCCGGCGCTCTACTTCTTCTTTCGCACGACCTGGCGCGAGCTCGACGAGGACGCGCAGAAGCACCGCGGCGAGATGCTCGCGCGCGGCGAGTACGACCGCCGTCCGTTCTTGGCGATGGTCATCTGCGCGATCATGCTCACGATGCAGGAGTACTACGGCGGGCGCTCGTTCTTCGACGAGAACCTCGCGCCGAAGCTCTCCGCGTTCGACATGGCGCACCACAACGCGCTGCGCTTCCTCAAGTACAACGAGCTCTGGGGCTTCGGCTGGTGGGTCTTCGCGCGCGTGCTCGGCTACGTGCTCGTGCCGTTCCCCGTCTTCAAGGCGCTCTTCCCGAAGGACTCGCTGCTCGACCTTGGCCTTCGCACCAAGGGTTTCTTCAAGCACGCCTGGATCTACGGCCTGTTCCTCGGCCTCGTCGTGCCGGCGATGCTCATCGTCAGCGCCCAGCCCGACTTCGGCAACTACTACCCATTCTACAAGCTGAGCTCGCGCAGCTGGTTCGACTTCCTCATGTGGGAGGCGATCTACTTCGTGCAGTTCTTCGCGCTCGAGATGTTCTTCCGCGGCTTCTGGCTGGGCGTCTTGCGAAAGAGCTTCGGGTCGGGGGCGATCTTCGCGATGGCGGTGCCGTACTGCATGATCCACTACGGCAAGCCGTACCTCGAGGCGAGCGGCGCCATCATCGCGGGCATCGCGCTCGGCTCGCTCAGCATGAAGACCAAGAGCATCTACCAGGGCTTCTTGGTCCACATCACCGTCGCCGGCTCGATGGACTGGCTCGCGCTCGCCCACCGGCACGCGCTGCCGCACGCCTTCTGGCCGCCCGAGGAGGGCGGCCGGCTCATCCCCGAAGCGAACCTGCCGCCGGTCGTCAGCGAGCACACCGTCAAGATCGTGCTCGTGATCTTCGCCGTCGTCGTGCTGGCGGCGACCCTCGCCAACCGCCTCATCGCGCGGTCGCGCGCGCACAAGCTCGCGACGCAGCAGGTCGGCCCCCCGCAGAACTCCGCGGGGTAGCTCACGTCGAGGTGGCGGGCGGCTTCTCCATGAAGATGCCCGCGAGGCGCACCATCAGCCGCCGCGGCACGAAGCGGAGCAACCACATCCCGATCGAGTTCATCACGCCGGCGATGATGTTGCGGCGGCCCGCGAACAACGCGCCAAGCCCGATGCGCGCGCAACGTGCGGCGGACATCTGCACCATTCGGATGATCGGCGTCTCCTTCTGACCGGCGACCTGCATCCACTCGGTGGCGGTGGGGCCCGGGCAGAGACAGCACACGCGCACCGGCGTGCGCCGCAGCTCGAAGGCGAGCGCCTCGGTGAAGTTGCGGACGTAGGCCTTGCCGGCGCCGTAGGTGGCGTAGTCCGGCACCGGCATGTACGCGCCGACCGAGGCCACGTTCAGGATCCAGCCACCTCCGCGCGGCAGCATCCTCTTCGAGAATCGGTACGTGAGCTCGGTCAGCGAGACGACGTTGAGCTGGATCTGCTCGAGCGTCTTCTCCCAGGGGATGTCGACGAAGTGCTCCTGAGTGCCGAAGCCGGCGTTGTTGACGAGGACGTCGACGCGCTTGCCGGCGCCCTCGGTCTTGTCGAAGAGCTCGAGGGCGGCGCTGGGTTGCCCGAGGTCGAGCGCGATCACCTCCACGTCGACCTTGTTGTTGTGGCGCAAATCGGCGGCGAGCGCTTCGAGCTTGTCCGTGCGTCGCGCGGTGATGACGAGGTTCATGCCGCGCGCGGCGAGCTGGCGGGCGAATTGCTCGCCGATGCCGCTCGACGCGCCGGTCACGAGCGCGGTCCGGCCTTTGAGGTCGATCATGGTTGGCATCTTACTTGGGGTTGGCCTTATGCTGCGATCGATGGGGTTCTCGATCCGGGGAACGTTGGTTGCGCTGGCGTGCGCGGGCGCGATCGCGGCGTGCACGCCGAACCCGAGCATCGACGGGAGCAAGGTGGCGGCGATCACCGACCCCGACTGCGCGCAGGCGTGCAAGCGTTTGGCGGATCTGTGCGGCTATGCGCCGACGACCGAGCAGTGCACGACGGACGCGGGCGATGGCTACTGCGACACGCAGTTCGACACCGATCACCTCGCGTGCGTGGGGCAGGCGCCGAGCTGCCAGGCGGCGTGGGATTGCGCGAACGCGACGCCGACGGACGACGCCGGCGGCGAGGGGGGGGACGACGGGGCTGCCGCTGGGGATGGTGGGACGGAGTAGACGGAGGCGGAGACGGACTACGGCTTCTGCTCCAACATCGCCAGGAGCCCCTCCACCGCACGCGCCCTCGGCGCGTTCCGGGCTCGTATCGAGTACACCTGCACCAGCCCGCGCAACGCTGCGAGCGTCGCGTCGCGCGTGCCGTTGCGGTTGGTGTCGGCGCCGAGCTTGCGCCAGAGCAGGCCCTCGAGGACGCGCGGGCGGTGCTCCAGGTTTCGGCACGCGCGCTCGACGAAATCGACCGACGCCGGCGCCAGGCGCATCGCACGCATGTAGTACGACGCCGCGGCCTCGCCACGACCGAAGGCCGCCGCGCACGCGTCGGCCGCCTCGCACAGGGCCGCCGCGCGCTCCGCGTCCGTCTTGGCGGCGTTCAGCTTCTCGCGCGCGGCCGCGAGGGCGGGGCCCAGCGGCGCGCGCCGGCGGCGGCCCATCCGTGGCCGCACGCGATAGAGAACGAGCGCCAGGAACGCGATCGCCGCGACGGTCAAGGCGACGGTTTGCACCCAATGGGAAGAGGCCACCTGCGGCACGCCACCCCTATATCACGTGCAAAGTTGCAGGCAGCCTCACAATCCGGCACGATCGAGGCAATGCGCCCTTCCAGGCTGCTCGCGACCGGG
>DATIQP010000825.1:0-11645 GCA_035470765.1 Polyangiaceae bacterium
GAACGGAGCAGCGCCGTGCACGTCGCCCGCGGCGTCCCGGCCTTGCGGGCCACGCGCCGGACGGCCTCGAGGTGCGCGATGCGGTCGCGCCGCCGGCCGAGCATGCGGTACAGCGTCTCGAGCTCGGTGTGCAGGGCGAGCTGGCGCGGGTCGTCGGTCGGCAGGTGGTGCGAGGCGCGCTTGAGGTAGCGGATCGCGAGCTGCGTCTGGTTCGCGGCGCGCGCAGCGTGGCCGGCCTCCGCGTAGAAGTCAGACGCCCTCTCGCCCGCGTCCCCTCGCGCGAGGTGCCTCGCGACGATCGCCGCCGACAGCCCGCGCCCGAGCGAGGTCATGGCGAGGTGCTCGCCCAGCGCGCGGTGCATCTGCACGCGGTCGTCGGGGTCCATGGCCTGGTAGGCGACGTCGCGCGTCAGCGGGTGCCGGAAGTCGATGAGCTCGCCCTTGCGGTCGCAGAGGCCGCGCGCGCACAAGCGCACCGCCGCGTCGGCGTGCGCCGGCGACGCGAGCTTCTCGACGTCGGCGACGGCGAGCGGGCCTCCGGCGATGGCCAGCCAGTCCACGACGACGTGCTCCTCGGGTGGCAGCTCGCGCAGCCGATCGCTCAGCAGCTGCTCGAGGGTCGAGGGCAGCTGTACGGAGCCGGCCTTCTTCGCGTAGGCGAGCAGGGGGCGTTTCTCGCCATCGTCGCCGCCCTCACGAAGCTCCAGCGAGCCGCGCTCCAGCAGCGCGTCGACCATCTCGAGCAGGAAGAACGGGTTGCCGCCCACGCGCGGCATGAGATCGCCGAGCACCGCGCGCACGCCGTCCTGCACGCCCAGCCTCGCCTCCACGAGCCGAACCTGCTCGTCGGCGGACAGGCCCGCGAGCTCGACCCGCACCACCCCCTCCAGCGAGCCGGCGAGGCGGTCGTCCGGACGGGTCACGAGGACGTAGAGGATCGGCAGCGGATCGGGCTGGTGGATCAGCTCGAGCAGCGCCTCGAGGCTCTGCTTGTCGGCCCACTGCATGCTCTCGACGAGGACGACGATCGGCTGCGAGAGCGCGATGGCCCCGAGCAGGTTGCGAAAGCCCGTGACGATGTTGCGGCGCCGGAAGTGCGCGTCGTCGTCGGCGTCGCCTGTTTGTCGGTTCGTCGCGAGCTCGGCGAGGCGCGCGACCACCGGGCTCGTGGCGTCGCCCGCGGCCGCGCCGCCGCCCGCGCGCGCGATCAGATCGGCGACCTCGTCGAAGGGCTCGTCGCCGGTCACTCCGATGGCGTCACGCACCAGATCGGCGATGACGCTGAGCGGCAGGTCGATGCGCACCGGCGAGCACTCGGCGCGGATGAGGCGCGCGTTCGGCGGCAGCTCGGCGATGAACGCGGACACGAGCGCGCTCTTGCCGATGCCGAGCTCGCCGACCACCGCACGCGTCACCGCTTGCCCGCCGCCGCCCGCCGCGCTGACGGCCTGGTGATACGCGGCGTGCAGGTCCGCCTTTTCGGCGTCGCGCCCGACCAGGTCGCTGCCGCCCCCGGCGCTCGCCGCGAGCCGCTCCTCGCGCGACAGGCTGCGCTCCAGGGCGTAGATGCGCATCGTCCCGGGGACGTCGGGCAGGTTGGCGGGGTTGGGCAACTCGAGCGCGGGCGCGTCGCCCCACCGGAAATCGCGCCGCACGATCCGGTAGACGCCTCCGGCGACCCAGGTGCGGTAGAGCGGCGTGGCCTTGCCGAGGGCGTCGGCGAGGTACGGCGCCGGATCGTGCAGCGAGTACCGGATGAGGTTTCCCTGCGCGTCGCGCGTGCCGGAGGCGATCCCGCGCACCACGCCGATCGACGCTCCGATCGGCAGCGGCAGATCCTCGTTGAGGCCGGCGATCGCCTCGTGCGTGTCGAGCGCGAGCCACGCGGCGTCGGCGGCGGCGCGCGTGGGGTTCGCGGTGACGCCCGCGACGGCCTGCGCCTCCTCGTCGGTGGCCCAGATCCACACGCGGACGTTTCGCTTGTAGGCGATCTCGCCGAGCATCGTCTTGAGCCGTTCGAGGGTGCGCGCCGCGAGGGTGGCGTCTTGATCCTTGAGCCGCGCGATGCCGTGCAGGCGCAGCGTGACGACCGCGACGTGCCGGACCTCTCGCGCCGGTCCGACAGAGCGTTTCGGCCCGACAGACTCGCTTCCTCGCTCGCTCGGCACCGCGTGGCCGGTGTCGGCGCCGTCATGCGGCTTGTCGCTCGTCTGGGCCGGCTCCTGCTGCGCGGCCGCAGGCCCGGCGGGCGCCGGCATCGCCTCCGAGCGCGGCGCGTCGCGCACGACGAGCTGGGCGATCACGGCCTCGAGCGCGGACGAGTCGACCAGCTCCTGCTTGGCCATGATGGCGCGAGCGATCGCGTTGCCCAGGTCGCGCGCCGTGGCGAAGCGGTCCTCGCGGCGTGGCGCGAGGGCCTTCATGGCGATCGCCTCCAGCTCCGGCGGGATGTCGCGCGCGTAGCTGCTCGGCGGCTCCACGAAGCCCGAGCGCACGATGTCGAGCAGGGCTTCGCCGCCGAGTCCGCCGTGGAGCGGCCGCCCCGTCAGGATCTCCCACAGCATGACGCCGAGGGCGTAGACGTCACTGCGCCGGTCCACTTTCTCGCCGCGCGCCTGCTCGGGCGACATGTAGGCGAACTTGCCCTTGATGACGCCGGCCTCCTCGGTGAAGAGCTTCGCCGTCGCGATGCCGAAGTCGGCGATCTTCACGGACCCTTCGTACGAGAGCAGGATGTTCTGCGGGGAGACGTCGCGGTGCACGATCTCGAGCGGCGCGCCTGCGTCGTCCTTCTTCTCGTGGGCGTAGTGCAGGCCCTTGGCGGCCTCCGCGATGATCCACGCGGCGACCCACGGCGGGATGCGCGTGCTCTTGGCCTTGGCGCTCGAGACGAGCATGCCGAGGTCGGGCCCCTCGACGTACTCCATCGAGAGCAGCTGACCTTCGTCGCCGCCGTCGAAGAAGTCGAAGACCTGGACCACGTTGGGGTGGTTGAGGCGCGTGGCGAGCTGGGCCTCCTCCACGAACATCGACCGCAGGCGGCGTGAGGTCTGCTGCGGCAGAATCCTCTTGAGGACCAGGAGCTTGTACGTCCCCTCGGCGCCAGGCTTCTTCGCGAGAAATACCTCGGCCATTCCGCCGGCGCCGAGGCGGCGCACGATCTCGAATTGCGCGAGCTTGCTCGGCGCGGCGGCAGTCATGGACCGCGCAAGCATGCCCGAAACCGCCACTCTTGGCGAACGGTTCGCCAAGAGCGCGGCCGTGGCGGGCGCTTCTCATTGGCGGTCCCGAGTGTATGCTCAGAGTGCGAACGTGCCTGCCCCGCGCCCCGCACCCACGTCATCCGGACAGCTCGGACGAACGCCGTTCGCGCACCTGCTGGTCTACGCGCACGACAAGCAGCTGACGGGCACGTTCGATTTTCGCGCCATCGACGGCGCGACCGCGAGCGTTCTGGTCGTCGCGGGCAGGCCCGCCAAGGCGCAGCTGAGCGGCGACGGCATCTACCTCGGCCAGGTGCTGCTCGAGCTCGGACTGATCGACTCGGCGACGCTCGATTCCTCGCTGCTCGCGATGTCGAAGGAGCGGGCGCTCCATGGGGGGATCCTCGTCGCCAGCGGAGCGATCACCACCGATCAGCTCGAGCGGGGCCTGCGCGCCCAGATCCAGCGCAAGCTCGCCCACGTCGCGCAGCTCGCGCCGATGACGACGTTCGAGTTCCACGCCGAATTCGACGGCCTGAGCGACTTCGGCGGCGAGCCGACGCCGGTCGATCCGCTCCCGTCGGTCTGGGCGGCCATCCGTGCGCAGCCGTCGCTCGAGCACGCGAAGGCCGCGCTCGACCGCGTCTCGAAGGGCCGGCTGCGACTGACTCGCGCCGCGCAGATCGATCGGCTCGGGCTGTCCGCGGAGGAGCGCCGCTGGGTCGAGCTCCTCAGCATGCGCCCGCTGCGCCTCGAGGAGTTCTTCGCCAACGCCGAGATCGGCGAACGGCTCGCGCGACTACTCGTGTACTGCCTGGCGATCACCAAGCAGATCGAGCTCGTGGGCGAGGAGGAGCCGACGTCATCCAACCGCAGGGCCGCCATCGCGGAGACGGCTGCGAACGCCGTCCCTGCGCCCCCGTCGTCGGCGCCCAGCTCCCCCAAGATGGTGGGTCGCGTCGCGCTCCGCCAGACGCGCCATCGTACGCAACCCGCGATCGAGGAGAGCGTCGTGCGTGCAGCAGCCGACAGCCGCCTCACCCCGCCGCCGGGCGCGGTGCAGGCGCAGACCGCGGACGTCGCCGCCCGGCGCAAGGAGATCCAGGAGGTCGCGGCCGTCATCGACAAGCAGAACTACTTCGAGATGCTCGGGCTCGCGGCCGGCGCCTCCATCGACGAGGTGAAGAACGCCTACTTCCAGCTCGCCAAGGCGTGGCACCCCGACCGGCTTCCCGCCGCGCTCGGCGACTCCCGGGACGCGTGCGCGCGGGTGTTCGCGCGCCTGAGCGAGGCTCACCAGACGCTCACCGACCCGGAGACGCGCACGCGCTACGCACGCCTGATGAAGGAGGGCGGCGACACGCCCGAGCAGCAGCAGGAGATCGCCAACGTCGTCTCCGCCGCCGTGGAGTTCCAGAAGGCGGAGATTTGCCTCAAGAAGAACGACCTCGCGCAGGCCGAGACGCTCGCGCGCCACGCCGTGCAGATGGACCCCGTCCAGGCCGAATACCGCGCGCTGCTCGCGTGGCTCGAGGCGCTCAAGCCCGAGGCTCAATCGCCGGAGGGGACGCAGATGCAGATCGAGGCGCTCGACGAGGCCATCAAGACGAACCCTCGCTGCGAGCGCGCCTACCTGTACCGCGCGATGCTCTACAAGAGGCAGCACCGAGATGGCCTCGCCTTCAAGGATTTCCAGAAGGTCGTCGAGTTGAACCCGAAGAACATCGAGGCTCAGCGCGAGATCCGGCTCCACGACATGCGCGGCGGTGGCGCGCGCCGTCCTTCGCCGGACGCGGCTCCGCCGCCCGACGCCGCCAAGCAGGGGTTGTTCCAGAAGCTCTTCAAAAAGTAGTCGCCAGGAGCTCGTCGCGAATTGGCGACGACGAAAGATACGCGGCTAGCGGACGACGAGCACCTGCGCCGGAGCGACGCCCCGCGCGAGCGCGGCTCGGGGCGCGACGATGCGCGCTTCGCGGACGGTGGCGCGGCCGCCGAGCGAGAAGCGCAGCGGGACGTCGAGCGTGGCGTCCCGTGCGCCGGCGATCGGCAGAGCGACGACGAGGGCGCCCCGGATCTGCTGCACGCCCGCCAGCGGTCCGGTCATCGTGACTCCGGGCGGGAGCGGGATGCGGGCGATGGCGCGGGCGGGGACGTGGCTCACGTTGCCCATCGTGACGTGGAGGGTCGAGATGTGACCCGCTCGCGCATCGTCGGGCCACGTGACCTCCAGGCGAAGCGGGCTCTCGGAGGCGTCGGGCGGGTTCGAGAACGAACGGAGCATCGGCCGCTCGAGCCGCGCGACGACGCCGCCGCCCTCGGTCCGCACGCGCGCGGCGGTCGTCGCGTCGCCGAGGCCGAGCACGATCGCTCCCGACGGACCCACCGTCACCGTGCGTGACGTTCCGTCGGCCTCGACCGTCACCGAGACAGGGGCGCTCGCCAGGAACGTCGCCTGCGTCATGGCCTTCACGACGGCGGCGGTCGCCTCCGCCGAGCCGAACGAGCCGGCCGCGTCGCGATCGACGGCGATCCACGCCGCCAGCCGATCGTCGCTGACGGGAGTCGTCCCGAGGTGGTTGGCGCGCAGCAGCGCCGCGTAGACGAGCGCACGCTCGGCGCGCGACGGCCGATCGAGCCGGATGGCGCCGCTGGTCTGCAGCTGCACGAGCTTGCGCAGGCGCTCGGCGAGCGAACGCGCGCTCGCGCCGCGGTCGGGAAGGTCCACGAGCGCCAGCAGCGCGCGAGCGACGGTCGCGGGCTCGTCGCTCGCGCTCGCCCGGTTCGTGGCCTCGGCGACGAAGGTCTCCCAGCACGGCAGGTCGCCCGCGCTTCCCCTCGGGACGACCGCGAGCGCCGCCACGTCGAGTGGCGCGGGGACCTTCGGCGGACACGCGTCGTCCTGGCCACTTCCGTGCAGGCGCTTCGGATCGATCGAGCCGGCCGGCGCGAACGCGCGCAAGCGCCGCTCGAGCAGCCACGACGCCCCCGCGCGCGGCTCCTCGGCGTCACCGTCCGACCTCGACGCCCCGAGCATCGAAGCGAGGCGGAGCGTCGCACGCGAGAGCACGTCTGCGGCCTCGCGGCGGAGATCCGTGCCGTCGCCTCGGGTCTGCGCGAGGCGGCCGACGCGCGACGCGACCTCCATCGCGTCGGCGAGGCTCGAAGGGGCTCCGAGTCGATCGGGATCGAGCGACGCGAGCGCGCCTTCGAGCGCGTCTCCCACGCCGCGCGTGAGCACGAGCCGCGCGCGACCGACCGCGGCGTCGCCTCTCTCGGGCGCGAGGCGCACCTCCGACGAGCCCTCGACCCAACTCGCCGCCGTGCGCGTCACTCGTTCTCCCGCGGGCAGCACCTCCCACGAGAAGCGGAGCGCGTCCTTGGGCTGTCCGGCGGCTTCGAGCGTCGCGGAGAGGACTGCCTCGCCGGGGCGCGCCGTGCGCACGCGGACGGGGAAGGACGCGACGCCCTGCGCCGCGACGTGGACGATCGCGGGGGCGGGCCGCGCGACGAGACTCGCTGCGCCCTCCGCTGCGTAGAAGATCTTCGCGTCTACTGGCGCGGCCGTCCGGTTGCGTACGAGCACGCGCACGTCCATCTCGTCGCCCGTCGTCCACCGCGCTCCGGCGCTGGCGCCGAGCGAGACCGGCTGGGACCCCACGAGCTCCAGCTTCGCTGTGGCGAGCGGGCCCGCGTCCGGCATCGCCAGGAGCCCCAGCCCCCACGTCGTCTCGATGTCTCCGAGCGGGACGCTGAAGTGGACGTGACCCTGCGCGTCGGTGCGCTGCGGCGGGCCGTAGTAGGCGTCGCCGTTGGCGAGGGCCGGCACGACGCGCGCCGCGCCCATGCGGATGGAAGGGGCGTGCGTGCTGCGGCCGTTCCCGTAGCCGTACCCGACGCCCGTTCCGCTTCCCGTCCCGAAGGTACCCAGGTGGGTGCCGGTCACCGAGTCCATGAGCGTGCCCCATGCCGACACGGTGCTCTCGGCGACCTCCATGTCGAGCTTGGCGTCCACGAGGCGGTCTTCGTCCATCGCCCGCGCGTACGGGGAGCCGCTGCGGACCACGCGCGCGAAGGGGTCGCGCAGGTCGTCCCCGTCGCCGAGCGTGCCGTTCGGGCCGGGAGAGCGCAGCTCGAAGCCCGGGATCGTGCTCAGGAACGGCTGGCTCGGGCCAGCAGCCTTCACGAACTGCAGCGCGCCGCCCCACGCGTCGACGAGCTGACCCTTGTCGAGGTCGCCGCTCCGTACGAGGCGTCGCAAGAGCGCGTTCGGATCGCGCAGGACGGGCTCGTCCTTGTCGACCGCGTGAGAGACCCTGAAGGTGCGCACGACGCTCAGCACCTTGAAGAGCTTGTACCGGGTGACGCGCCGAGCGACGTTGTCGAACGTGACCTGCGAATCGACGGCGGCGAGGTCGCCGAGGGAGATCGGCTCTCCGCCAGGCGTGCGCGGAGGCTGGTCCATCGCCGCCGTGGTGAGCGTCAAGAGCTCCGGATTGAACACGGAGCCGCCGGGCGACCTGCGACGCACGTCCATGAGCCGATCCGGATCGAACGACGCCTCGTAGACCGCGCCTTCGAGCGAGTGCAGCACGTCGCTGAAAGCCGCGTCGATCTCGCCGTGGGCGGTCTCTCCGGGATCGAGGAGTGGGGCGAGGCCCCCACGCGCGCTCGCGAGGCTCCCTCGCCGCATCGGCTCGACGGACGCGGAGCCGAAGAGCGCCTCGTCGCACCGCGCCGGCTCGATGCCGAGCTCGTCGCAGGCCCGCGTGCGCGTGTCTATTCGCAGGAGCGCGTCGAGCGAGCCGCCGCCTTCCAGATCGACGAGCATCGCCGTCATCGTGCCCGAGAGCGGCTTGCCACCCTCGTCGGTGAGCGCCGCGTCGATCTCCACCGTCCCGCCGGGCGCGAGCCTCCCGCCGACCACCTTCGCCTCGACGCGCGGGACGGCCGCCGGCAGGACCAGGACCGAGGCGTGGGCGGTCCGCGCGGCCGCGCTCGAGCTCGGTGAGGACGCGACGATCTCGTACTTCCCAGGCTCGGCGATCGGGACCGTCACGACGCCGCCTTGGGTGCCGTCCTCGATCCACGCGGTGGTGGAGCCGGCGCCCGCGCCGCGCGTCATGACGACGCTCCACGGGCCGACCGGGGCGTTCCGGCCGGGCGCGGAGACGACGTGCACGCCGAGCTTGGCGCCGGCTCGGACGACGTACGCGTCCGGCACGACGAGGGCGCGGAGATCGCGATCCACGCCGAGGCACGAGACGAACGGCTCCGGGTGGGCGCGCAGCGCGTCGATCGACGAGACCGGTCGTACGCTCACGGACGACGCCACTCCGCCCGCGCACGGCCCCACGTCGCGCCGGGCGCCGACGTCGGCCGGCACGCGCCAGACGAAGTCCGCCTCGCCGTGCGCGTCCGTCGACACGCGCTCGTTCAGCCCGTCGCCGGTCACCTGCAGCTCGCCCGTGATGGGCCGGTCCTTGCCGTCTCGCGCGACGACGAAGACATGCTGCGCGACGCCCGGCACGAGGACGCCTGCCTCCGGGGTCAGCGACACGGACGCCGCGGAGCGTGCGACCGGCACCCAAGCCTCGTACGAGAGCTTGTGGCCCTCGAGCTCGCCGCGCACGACGATGCGAAGCCGCGTCTCGCCGCCGGGCGCGACCACCGCGGGGGCCGGAGCGCTGCCGTGCGCCTCGCCCCTCAGATCCGTCGTGATCGCGCTCGACGCGCGCTCCCACGCTTCCTGCTCGTCCGGCGGCTTCATCCCGTTCTGTCCAACCCAGTAGCGGAGCGGCGCGCCGGCGACGGGCGTCCCGGTGCCGTCGCGCAGGGTCACCGTCCACGGAGCGCCGTCGCTCGCCCGGACGTTGCCGGCGTCGAAGCGCGCGCGCAGAGTCGGAGCGCCGGGGGTCTCGTCGCGCGCCGAGAGCGTCTCGGTGCTCGTCGCCCGCTCGCCGCCGACGCGCGCCGTTGCGGCGAGCTCCCACCGATCCGAGGGATCCTCGCTCTCCGGAATGGGCACGCGGAAGGGCGCCATGCCGGCGGCATCGGTCTTGCCGTGGAGGCGCGCGCGCGGGTACGTCCCCTCGAGCAGCGAGACCTCGACGTCCGCGTTCGGGAGCGGCTCGTCGGAGGTGGCGCGCGTCACGCGCACCCAAGCGTTGATCGTGCTCCCGGGCACGACCTCCGTGTCCGAGACGTTCACGATCGCGCGGACGGCTTTCGTGCGGTGGATCTTCAGGACGCGGGTGCGGGCGTGCTCGCCGTGGCGCAGGCCGACGAGCAAGCGCAGCTCGTGCTCCTCGCCCTCGGGCACGGGGACCGTCAGCGTGGTGTGGCCGGCCTTGTCGCTCTCCGCGTGCACGCCCGGGGGCGTCGTCGAGGGCGCGGCGCCGAAGCTCTCCGGATCCCACGCGGCGTCCACGCTCACGCCGCCGAGCGGCGAAGGCGTGGTGACGGTGGCGAAGCCGAAGGTCTCGAGCTCCAGCAAGACCGAGCCGCCGCTCGGAGCGGACCCCGAGCCGTGCACGAAGACGTCGAGCCCTCGCGCCGCGGGATCGGGCGGGGCCGCGCCGGCGTGCTCCGCGCGGGTCGCGGCGAAGATGGAAAGACCGAGGGCAAGCCAGCGGAAGGCAGCGCGCATGCGAGTGCGACACGCTCTCGGCGGACAGGTTCCCGGCGCCGGCGGCCCTCGCGTGGGAGCTTCCACGCGGAGCGCAAAGGTGCAGCGGGGTGGGATTCCCGGCTACGCGGGTCGTAGATAGCGCAGCAGCACCTTCTTCTCGCCCCACGACGGGAAGAAGGCGACGACGGCCGGGTCCGACGACTGGAGCACCTCGCGCACGACGCCCTCGCCGAACCGCTCGTGCTTGACGCGCGCGCCGCGACGGAGCGCGTGATCGCCGGCATCCCCCGAGGAGTCGTCGGAGAAGAAGTCGCTGTCCACGTAGCGGCCGCCGAGCTGCTGCTCCGCGCGCGGCACCGGGTGGGGCTTCAGGCTGGCGCGCACGCTCTGCGGGTGCCGCCAGTCGTCCTCCTGGAACGCGCCCGACGGCGGCGCGGTGCGCGGCGCGCGATCGATGAAGCGCATCGACTCGGTGCTCGCCCCCGGTGTGGCGCGCTGCACCATCAGCTCCGGAGGGATGTCGCTCAAGAAGCGGCTCGGCCGCCCCCAGCGCGTGCTGCCGAAGATCTGCCGCTCGCGCGCGTGCACGAGCGAGAGCCTCTCCCGCGCGCGCGTGATGGCGACGTACGCGAGCCGGCGCTCCTCCTCGACGTCGTCGGGCCGCGTGCCCTGCAAGCTGCGGTAGGGGAACATGTCCTCTTCCATGCCCGCGATGATCACGTTGCGGAACTCGAGGCCCTTGGCGGCGTGGACGGTCATGAGCGTCACGGAGCCGCCGTCCGTCGTCTCGTCCCCGTCGGTGCGGAGCGTCACCCGCTCCAGGAAGCCCTCGAGCGTGGCCTGCTCGCCGGCCGACACGGCCTCCACCTCGTAGTCGCGCACGGAGCCGACGAGCTCGCGAAGGTTCTCGAGCCGCGACGTCGCTTCGACACTGCCGTCCTCCTGCAGCGCCACGAGGTAGCCCGTCGTGTCGAGGACGTGAATGAGCGCGTCGGTGGGCGACTTCTCCGCGCACGCCTTCTTCAGCGCCGCGAGCAGCTCGCGGACGGCGCGGAGCTTCTTCAGCGGCGCGCCGGTGATGTCGGGTGCATCGTCCGCGTGCGAGAGCGCCTCGTAGACGGAGATGCCACGGCTCGAGGCGAAGCTCGAGAGCCGATCGAGCGTGGCCTGGCCGATGCCCCGCGCCGGGACGTTGATGATGCGAAGCAGGTCGACGTCGCTCTTGTCGTTCACCACCACGCGCAGGTACGCGAGCGCGTCCTTGATCTCCGCGCGCTCGAAGAACTTCACGCCGCCGACGATGCGGTACGGGATGCGCGCCGCGCGCAGCGATTCCTCGAGCACGCGCGACTGGGCGTGCACGCGGTAGAAGACGGCGGTGTCGCGGAGGTCCTGGCCCTCCTCGCGCAGCCCGCTCAGCGTCTGAACCACGTACGCGGCCTCCTCGTGCTCGTCGCGCACGGCGATGACCTCGAGCGGCGCGCCGGGCTCGTTGTCGGTCCAGAGCTCCTTGGGCTCGCGGTCGGCGGACGGCTCGATGACCGCGAGCGCGGCCTTCACCACGTTCGAGGTCGAGCGATAGTTCTGCTCGAGCTTCACCACCGTCGCATCGGGGTAATCGCGCCGGAAGCCGAGGATGTTGCGGCGGTCGGCGCCGCGCCAGCGGTAGATCGACTGGTCGTCGTCGCCGACCACGCAGAGGTTCCGCGTGCCGCTCGCGAGCAACCGGACGAGCTCGTATTGCAAGAGGTTGGTGTCCTGGAACTCGTCGACCAGGACGTGATCGAAGCGCCGCTTCAGCTTTTGGGCAGCCT
>DATIQP010000826.1:0-8886 GCA_035470765.1 Polyangiaceae bacterium
CGCGCCTGGTAGAAGACCGGCTTCCGCTTCGTCAGCGCGTCGAAGCCCTCGCGACCATGATAGTGGCCGATGCCGCTCTCGCCGACGCCGCCGAAGGGCAGGTCGTCCTGCGCGAAGTGCACCATCGTCTCGTTGATGGAGACGCCGCCGGAGACGGTCTGGTCGAGGACCTTGTGCATCGCCTCGTCGTCGTAGCCGAAGAAGTAGAGCGCGAGCGGGCGCGGGCGCTCGTTGACGTAGGCGATGGCCTCGTCGATCGTGCCGTAGGGCACGATCGGCAGGATCGGTCCGAAGATCTCCTCGTTCATGAGGGCGAGGTCCTTCGGGGGATCGATGACCAGCGTGGGCGGGAGCTTGTGATCGTCGAACGTCTCCTTGGCGGGGTTGAGCTCGACGATCCTCGCGTCCTTGCTCTGGGCCTCTTCGAGGTAGCCCCTGAGGCGCGCACGGTGCCTATCGTTCACGATGCTGGAGTAGTCGGGGTTCTTCGCGAGCGTCGGGTACATCTTGGCTACCGCGGCCTTGCACTCGTCGACGAAGCGGTCCATCGACGCGCGCGGCACGAGCACGTAGTCCGGTGCGATGCACGTCTGGCCTGCGTTGAAGCACTTGCCGTACATGATGCGGGTCGCGCCGACGTCGAGCGGGAAGTCCTCGTGGACGATGGTGGGCGACTTGCCGCCGAGCTCCAGCGTCACGGGGACGAGGTTCTCGGCCGCGGCGCGCATCACGAGCCTGCCGAGGCGCGTCGAGCCGGTGAAGACGAGGTGGTCGAACGGCAGCGCCGCGAACGCCGCGCCGATCCCGTGGTCACCGGTGACGACGGTGACCTCGTCGTCGGCGAACGTCTCCTTGATCATCCGCGCGATGGCCTCGGCCGTCTGCGGCGTCTGCTCGCTCGGCTTGATCATGGCGCGGTTGCCGGCGGCGAGCGCCTGGGCGAGCGGCACGATCGCGAGCTGCATCGGGTAGTTCCACGGGGAGATGATGCCGATGACCCCGAGCGGCTGGGGGATGAGCTCGGCCCGCCCCGGCGCGAAGAGCCAGCTCACGGGCCGCGACTCGACTTCCATCCACTCGTGCAGGTGCGCCCGCGTGTGCTTGATCGAGTTCAGCGTCATCAAGACTTCGGCGATGAGCGTCTCGTGCCTCGAGCGGTTGCCGAAGTCGGCGTTGATGGCCTCGACGAACCTCTCCTTGGAGTGGAAGACGGCGCGCTCGAGCTTGTCGAGGAGCTCGACACGCTTTTCGTAGCTCGGCGTGCCAGCCTTGCGCTGCGCCTGGCGCATGCGCGTGAGGATTCCCGCGAGCTCGTCGGGCGTCGCGTCGACGTGCGGCTCGGCCGGCTTCTTCTCGGGCTCTCGTTGCGGCTTCGACTGGGCTGAGATGGGGTTCGCGGTTGCCATGCGCCCAGCATAATCCCGTTTCGCCGGCCGCCAAGGCTCGCGGTCTCGAATGTGGCACGGGGGATGCTGCGGGACAGCTGTGGACGTCGGCGGCGTCACGCAAACCATCGAATATCGCCTCGGCATCGCGCTCGCGCTCGGCTTGCTGGTGGGAGTCGAGCGAGAACGGCGTAAAGGGGAGGGAGGCCACCGGGCCCCCGCCGGGATCCGCACCTTTGCCATCGTCACGCTCCTCGGCGCCGTCGCGGCCCTGCTGTCGCCAGTCCTGACCGCCATCGGCTTCGTGGGCATGGCCGCGCTCGCTGCCCTCGGTTTCGCGAAAGACAAGAGCCCGGACCCGGGAGCGACCACCGAGGTTGCCCTCCTCGTGATGTTCTTGGTCGGCGCGCTCACCATGCGGGATCCGAGCCGAGCCACGATCGTGGGCATCACCGTGGCCGTGCTGCTCGCCGCGCGCGAGCGCCTGCACCGCTTCGTGCGCGACGTCCTCACCGCTCAGGAGCTGACGGACGGCCTCGCCCTCGCCGCGGCGGCCCTCATCGTGTTGCCCCTCTTGCCCGATCGGGCCGTCGGACCGTTCTCCGCGCTCAACCCGCGGACGCTGTGGCGCCTGGTCGTCCTCGTGATGGCCATCGGGGCGGGCGGGCACGTCCTCTCTCGCGGCCTCGGACCGCGCGCCGGCCTGCCCGTCATCGGCTTCGCTTCGGGCTTCGTCTCCGGCACGGCCGCGATCGGGTCGATGGGCGTCAAGGCCAAGGAGTCGGAGGTCCAGCGGCTGGGGGCGACCTCCGGGGCCGTCTTCTCCATCGTGTCGACCTTCCTACAGCTCGGCATCGTGACGTTCGTGACGTCGGCGCACGCGGGGCGCACCATCCTCATCCCGGCCCTCTCCGCGGCGGTCGTCGCGACGCTGGGCGCCCTGTTCATCGCCCGCAAGGCGTCGAAGACCAAGGCGGAGGCCGGCAAGCTGGGGCGGGCGTTCGAGCCGAAGGCCGCCATCGGCTTCGCGCTCGCGGTCGGAGCCATGCTCCTTGTCGCGGCGGCCCTGCGACAGTGGCTCGGAGCGACCGGCATCCTCGTCGGCGCTGCGCTCACCGGGTTCGCCGACGCTCACATGAGCGCGATCGCCGTCGCGGCGCTCGTCGCCAACGGCAAGCTCGAACCGAGCGGCGCGATGCTGCCCATCCTCGTGGGCACGACCACCAACTGCGTGTCGAAGGTGATCGTGGCCTGGTCGGCGGGCGGTGCGGCGTTCGCCAAGCCCGTCATCGCGGTGGTGCTGGCCGCGCTCGCCGCGTGCTGGGCGGGCGCCCTCCTCGCGCCGACCTGGTAGTCACTCGTCAGACCACTTGAGCTAGGGCTCGACGAGCACGGCGCCGGACATGCTGGCGTGGATGCCGCAGCCGAAGCCGAACGTCCCCGGGCTGTCGAACGTAAAGCTCTTGCTCGTCCCCGAGGACGTCGCCTGAATGGGGTTGGGCGAGTCGCCGCCCAGGGGCATGAGCGGGTGCGAGGTGAAGCTGCCCGTCCACGTCAGCGTCTGGTGGACCTTGATGCGCGCGCAGTTCGGCTGGTACTGCGCCGGCGTTGCCTGCGTCGGGAAGTTGATCGTGCCGCCGCCCGCGGTGAGATCGCTGAAGTTGGTGCAGCCGTTGACGACGACCGCCGCGTCGCTGCCGCCGTCCGTGCTGCTGCTGCCGCCGCTGCACCCGACCGAAAGCGCGCAAATCACCAAGGCCAGGCTCTTCATGGTGGCTCCCCGCGTGAGCCAGCCATGATGAACGAGCGTTCGGCGCTCGTCCACCGCCTTCGCGGTGAGGCGCCTTCAGGAGTGCGACATCGCCGCGGGCACGTGGGGACAGAGCGGATCCTCCGCGATCGGATCGTTCGCGGCGACGAAGGCGCGAGCGCGCGAGCCGCCGCACACCGCGCGAAACTCGCAGACGCCGCACCGGCCGTGGAAGCCGTCGACGTCGCGCAGCTTCTTGAAGAGGTCCGACTCGCGGTACACGCTCAGCGGGTCGTCCTTTTTCACGTTGCCCGCCGAGAGCGGCAAGAACCCCGACGGAGAGATGTAGCCGTCGCGCGAGATGAACATGACGCCGTTGCCGTCGCGGATGCCCGCCGAGTGGCCCGGCGGCGCCTTGCGCTCGGCCGACTCGCCGACCGTCTTGCGCTGCTGGAGCAGCACGCGGCGGAAGTGCGGCGCCTCCGTGGTCGTGACGACGGGGCCGGGCTCCATCGCGCGCGCGGCGAGCCACTCGAGCAGCCGCTCCGTCTCCTGAGGCGAGATCGGCTCGAGCACGGTGCCACGCCCGACGGCGACGAGGAAGAAGAGGCTCCATCGCGTCGCGCCGATCGACTTGGTGAGGGCGTGGACGGCGGGCAGGTCGTCCACTGTCTCCCGGCTCACGAGCGTGTTGACCTGGAACGGCAGACCGATCTCCCGGGCGCAGCGCGCCGACCGCATCGTGCGCTCGAAGCAACCCGGGACGCCACGGAGCGCGTCGTGGGCCTCCGCGGACGAGCGATCGATGCTGAGCGAGATCGCCGCGACGCCGGCCTCCTTCAGACGGACGAGCGCTTCGTCCGTCAGAAGGGGCGTCGCGCTGGGCGAGACGTTGACGACGAGGCCGAGCGACCGCGCCTCGGCGATGAGCTCGAAGAGGTCGGCGCGCTTGAGCGGATCGCCTCCGGTGAAGATGACGTGCGGCTTCGGATCGGCCGCAGCGAGCTGGCTCAGGACGCGCTTCGCGGCTTGCGTTCCGAGCTCCGCGGGGTCGGCCCAGGGCGCAGCCTCTGCGCGACAGTGGCGGCACGCGAGATCGCACGCGCGGGTGACCTCCCAGTAGACTCGGGCGGGGGCTTGTTCGTAGTGGCTTTGGCGGGACACGGCGCGCTACCTCGCAATGTCGGTGCCACCGCGCGCCGAGCGTCGCAAGCGCCGCTGTAGGCCGTTTTGCAGGACTCTGCGCTCCACGGTCTGGAAGTCACGCGCACGCTGCGCGCCTTCATGCAGATGCTGCACCCTCCAGAGCCAGTGATTTGTCACCTCGGCTCGTGAAAGGCGCCTCCCCAAGAGCTTGGAACGAGCATTGCTCAGGCGCTTCGCAAGCCCGCGACAACGCAGGACGAAATGTCCCGAGCGGTCGGGACAGATTGACCAATGTCGCAAGGAGGTAACGTGAGAAGTCACTTTCGAGTCAGCGTGGTCGTTGGCGTGCTCGTAGCGTTCGCGCTCGTCCTATTCGGCGAGATCAAGCAAGCGCATGCGCTGCCATCGTTCTCGCGCAAGTACCAGACGAGCTGTCTGACCTGCCACACCGTCTACCCCATGCTGAACTCGTTCGGCGAAGCGTTTCGTCGTGACGGGTATCGCTTCCCGAGCATCAAGGGGAGCCTCGACAGCGACGCGATCCGCGGTTCGGAGATCGCCCTCGGACAAGAGGAGTACATCAAGCTCTTCCCCGAGTCGGTCTTCCCCGCGAAGATCATGGAAGCGGTCCCGCTCAGCATCATGCTGAACGGCGCCGTCACGGCGAACTTCCCCGACTCCGACGCCAAGGCGGCCGCGGGCAACGTCTTCACCTGGAACGGCATCGTGGGCGAGGCGCACATCTTCGCCGGCGGCGCGTTCAACGACACCCTCACCTACTTCGCCCAGCTCACCCTCTCCAGCGAGGAGGGCGTCGACATCGAAACCGGCTACCTGCTCTGGAACGACATCGTCGGACCACGGCACATGGTCAACCTCTGGCTGGGCAGGCTCATGGCGCCGCAGCTCACGAGCTTCGCGCTGCACAGCTCGTACTTGGCTGACTCGATGCTCCCCGCGATCTCGATCGCAGGGCTGTACAACCCGACGGGCTCGTTCGCGGTCGGCCAACCTCACGCCGACGGCATCGAGCTGAACGGGGTCATCGGGCACCGCCTCGGCTACTCGGTCGGCTGGCTCGCATCGTCGCAAGCTGCCGGCTTGGGGACGATCGATGCGGAAGATGTCTACGCCCACCTCGGGGTGAAAACGGGCGGCGTCGCGCTCGACGGAGAAGGCAAGTACGGACCGAACCCCTACGATGCCAAGAGGCCCTGGGCCGAGAAGTCGCTCACCCTCGATCTCTTCGCGTACCACGGCATGAACCAGCTCGACACCGGCACCGGGACCGTGGACGACCCGAAGGCGCCCGCCGGGCAGAGGGACTCCGTCGGCGTGCTCGGCGGCGCGGTACGCGCGCAGTACGAGTCGGCGATCTTGACCTCGGGTCTGAAGTTCGAGCACCACGACGCGCCCTACCAGGGCACGCCCGCCACGGTGGACCCTACCTCCGGCGTCATCACCCCCGGGACGCCGAACGCGACGTCGCACGGCGACGCGTGGGTGCAATACAACGAGCTCGACTACGTGGTCTTCCCCTGGCTCGTGCCGGGCGTGCGCACGGAGCTCACGACGATGTCGCTCGACTCGACGCTGGGCAACGGCAGCCGCGCTACGCTCTTCCGCCTCATCCCCGGCGTCGCGACGCTGATTCGTCCCAACATCCGTCTCATCCTCACGGCGGATTTCGAGTGGGCTCAAGGTGTGCCTGCGGCCGGCGGGTGGGACGCCGCGGGCGGCGCGATCGTCGCGCCTGGACCGGACCAAGCCAGCAAGATCGAAGCCGAGACAATCACGGCGACGATGAACATGGCGTTCTGAGGAGAGGAGCCAACCATGAAATCATCGACCGTATCGATTCTCGCGCTTGCACTGGGCTCCGTCGCCATCGCCGCCGTCGTGGCGTGCGAGGGGGAGCCTCCGAAGACCGCCGAGGCACCGCTCGGCGCGATCACACCGCAGCTCCCGGCACCCGAGGAGAGCGCGTCCGCCGCGGCGCCTGAGCCCGCGACCACCTGTTGCCAGTGCAACTGTCCGGGGGGACAGATGGTCGCGGTCGGCGCGGACGCCGGTGCTCGGGTCGCGGTCGCCGGAGATGCCGGCGTCGCCGAGGGCGGAGCGGCTCCACCGCCCGCAGCGGCGACGCAGGGCGATATCGTCGGCGACATCGTGACGACGCCCGCCTACCTCAAGGGCGCGAGCGTCGTCTACCTGGAGGACGCGCCGAAAGAGCCCAACCGGGGCATGACGGCGCACATCGAGAATCGACAGATGGCGTTCGCGCCGCTCGTGCAAGTCGTGACCGCCGGGGGTAGCGTCTCGTTCGTCAACAGCGATCCGTTCCCCCACAACGTCTTCTCGGGGGACCACGAGCGCTTCGATCTCGGGCTCGTGCAGCCAGGGCACTCCATCACGCACAAGTTCAACAACGCTGGGGTCTACACGCTTCTCTGCAACCTTCACCCCAACATGCTCGGCTACATCGTCGTCAGTCCCTCGAGCTACTTCGCGAAGACCGACGCCCGAGGCCACTTCAGGCTCAAGGACGTACCCCTGGGCACCTACAAGATCACGGCCTGGGCGCCGCGCCTGACCCCCGTCACCGAATCCGTGACGCTCAAGGGGGCCGAGGCCACGATGAGCTTCGAGCTACACCGATGACGACGAACGAGAAAGGAAAGGAAAGCCTCATGCGCATGACTTCCACATTGCTTGCGGGTGTCTGCCTGCTCGCCCTCGCGTGCAACAAGACCGAGGAGAAGAAGGAGACCCCCGCCCCGCCGCCGAGCGAATCGACCGCGGCGGCGCCTCCGAGCGCGACCGCTCCGCCGACGCCTGCGACGGCGTCGGCCGCGGCGGAGGGCAAGACGGTCGAGCTCAAGGTCACGGCGCAGGCGACGACGATGGCGTTCGATCCGACGACGCTCACCGTCCCGGCCGGCTCCACCGTGCACCTCGTCCTCGAGAACAAGAAGCCTGGCGCGCTCGCGCACAACTGGGCGCTCGTGAACCCCGGCACCGAGGCGAAGGTCGCCGCGGACGGGCTCGCGAAGGGCGAGGCCGCAAACTACATCGCGCCCGGCGCCGACCTGCTCGCCAACACCGAGCTGGTCAAGCCGGGCACGACCGGCGAGGTGACGTTCAAGGCGCCCGCCGCCGGGAAGTACCCGTACATCTGTACCTTCCCCGGGCACTACATGATGATGAAGGGAACGCTCACGGTCACGCCGTGAGCTCCCCGGAGCTCAGGGGCCGTAGAAGTAGTAGTCGGCGGTGTAGCCGACCTTCTGCGTCGTCCCCGAGCTCTGCGAGTCGCACGTCGCGGTGGGGGTGACGCCGCCGTCCGTGTCGAGGCGGTGCACCCACTCCGTGGCGGTGATCGGGCCGGTGCCGCCGGAGCTCGTCGTCTGGAGCAGCAGCCACGGCACCGAGCCCGCCCCGCCGTCCGGCGTGAACGCCGCGGTCTTCTTGCCGATGATGTACGCGTTGTCGACCGTCATCCACTCGGGAGCGCCGGCGCCGCCGTCGGACGCGAAGTGGTGGCCGATGACGCTGGCGTTGCAGTCACGCAGCTCCGCCTCCGGGCCGACGAAGACCCACTGGTACGTGCTGCCCGCGTCGGTCGTGACTTGCTCGCACGTGTAGTCCTGGGTGCCGACGCCGGCGGCGTGAATGAGCACGGTCGTGCCGCCGTCGGGGATGGCGAGCGCGGGCGGCACCGTCGGCGCGGCCGTCCAGCTCGAAGGGCAGCCCGCGTCGGACGCGTCACCACCGCCCGAGTCGCCGCCGCCGGAGTCGGTCGTGGTCGACGAGTCGGGCTTCGACGAATCCGGATGGCTGGCCACGTCCTGCGATGCATCGGACGAAGCGTCCGGATTGTCTCCGCCGCCGCTGCACGCCTGGCCCAGAAGCAACACGCCCACCGATGACGCGACCACGGCCGCGCGCAAACCCCACTTGATCATGGCCTCTCCCTTGTTGGACCGTTCACCGCGGGCAAAGACTCCGCAGGCCGGACTTGGGGGGGATCACGAACGAGGCGGGCGAAGGTTTCGCTCGCGCTTCGAGATGAGCTTCACGCTCGAGCGTGGGGCAGCGAGCGCGCGCGCATCGCCATCAGCCACTTGCCGCACGCCGCGCCCACCACGCCGAGCAGCAGCATCGGGACGAGGTGACCGTGCAGCACGTGTGGCGCGTTGACCAGCGGGCACCACGCGTCGACCAGGACGCCCGCGAGCGCGCCGGCCGCGATCCCCGCGGCTGCACCCTGGAGCGCGGGCTGGACGACGACCGTCCGGTGGCGCACGGCGGTGATGCTGGCGAGGAACGCGCCGCCCATCGAGAGCGTGAGCGCCAGGCAACGCCAGCCGAATTTCTGCGCCGGTTCCTCGTACGTTCCGTGCCAGGAGGTGAGCCAGAAGAAGGCGGCCGCCGGCAGGAGCACTGCGACCAGCACGAGCACGTAGGGTCGCGGCCCGGTCATCGAGCCGCGCCGGCCGAGGGCGCCCCAGGCGCCTGCCAGGGCAATCAAGGTCGCCCCGCCGGTGATCCACGCGGAAATCGACGCGGGCCGCGCGTGGGCATGAAAAAAGCCCCCTGAATACC
>DATIQP010000827.1:0-2928 GCA_035470765.1 Polyangiaceae bacterium
TCCTGCCCGCCGCCGACGAGGACAGGGACGAGCCTCGCGTTCGGCTGGGTCACGAGCGCGCCGATGCCCTTCGGTCCGCGGAGCTTGTGTCCCGCGACGGCGACGCTGTCGGCGCGGCGCGCCAGGATGGTTGCACTCTGCACGCGTCCCGCGGCCTGGACCGCGTCGACGTGGACCCAGGCGCCGCGCGCCTGCGCGAGGCCGATCACGTCGTCGAGCGGCTGGATGGTGCCGATCTCGCTGCTCACGGCGAGCGCGGCCACCGCGGCGACGGGCCCCTCGCCGAGCGCCGCGCGCAGGTCGTCGAGGTCGATCGCGCCCTTCGGCGTCACGCGCAGCCAGCGCACGCGCGCCTCGGCCTCGTAGCGCTCCGCCACGCGCATCACGCTGGGGTGCTCGAGCTTGCTGACCAGGAGCTTGCCGGGCCGCTGCATCGCCGAGACGATCCCGATGTTGTTCGCCTCGGTGCCACCGCTCGTGAGGAGCACGTCGCGCGCGTCCTTGCCGAAGAGCTCCGCGAGCGCCTCGCGCGCGCCCTCGACGTAGCGCCTCGCCGCGCGGCCCTCCGCGTGCACGCTCGAAGGGTTGCCCCAGCCCTCGGCCGCAGCGCGCCGCATCGCCTCGAGCACCGCCGGGTGCGGCGGCGCCGTCGCGTTCCAGTCGAGATACGCTCGCATTCAGGGTTCGTGTAGCACGGGCCCGAGCCCCGCGACGCGCACCTCGAGCGGATCGAGCGACGGCGGCGCCCCGTCGGGCACGTACAGCATCCCGCCGGGCAAGTGATCGTACGGGAAGTAGTAGGCCGTCCCGCTCCCGAGCGTGGCGCCCGTCCTCGACGCCCACGTGAGCTCGCGAGGCTGGCCGTTCAGGATCCACGGCTCGCGCGACGCCTCCTGCGTCAGCGTCACCTCGCCGGTCGCAGCGACGCGGGCGGAGAAGAAGCGCCGCTCCGCGCCTCGCCAGGCGGGGTTCGACCGGTAGTCGGCGTAGTACTGGTTATCCATCCGGACGCGCGAGAAGATCTTCGCGTAGTGGAAGTCGCTGATCCAGGTCGGCGAGCAGTAGCTCATCAGGTCGGTGAAGGCCGTCGGGTCCACCATGTACTGGAGGATGGGGTCGTAGCCCCAGACGCCGATCAGCGCGCCCGGGTACGGGTAGGCCGGATCCGGCGCCGCCGCGCCGCCGCACGGCGCGTGCGCGAGGCCGTGCGCGTGCCCCACCTCGTGGGCCGCGGTCTCCGTGGTCGCGTCGCCGAAGAAGCCGATGCCGACGCTGAAGGGCGCGCCGAGGAAGCTCAGGCCGGTGGTGCAGCCGCCGCCGCAGTAGCTCTGGAAGCTCGAGGTCGGCTCGAAAGCCGCGTAGTAGTAGACGTCCGGATCGGGCTGGTCACTCGTTCGCAGCTGCTTGAGCGCGTTGAGGATGGTGTCGAAGCCGGATCCCGAGCCGTAGATGGGGCTGCCCCAGTACCACGGGTCGTGCACAGTGATGTCGACCGAAGCGGCCGGATAGAGCTTGTAGAACAGGTCGTGATACGCCTGCAGCTGCGCGTCGCTCGTGTCCGGCAGCCGGTGCGAGCCGTCGGCGGCGTACTCGACGGGCACGATCATCACGCGCAGGCAATCGCCGCCGTCCCTGACGGCGAGGTCGGAGAGCGACCCGTCGCTCGGCCAGCGCGCGGGGGTCGAGCCGATCGTGGGCGGATCGCCCTGCGTGTCGTTGAGGACGACCACGAAGCTCGAGCCGGGCTCGAGCGCGAGGCCCGGGATCGGCACGTTGATCGTGGTGCCGAGGTCCTGCTCCGTCGACGGGCCCGAGATCGTCTGGCTCGCCGAGAAGACCTGCGCGAAGCTCCCCGTCGGCGAGCTCGCGACGATCTTCACGCGCGCCGTCACGGCGTGAGGCGACCAGCCGTCGCCTGGCGTCACGTAGACGCGCAGCACCGAGTCGCGCATCGCGATGAGGGGCAGCCGCCCGCGATCGGCCGGCGCGCCGCCCTGCATGATGGGCACCTTGAGCGTCTGGAGGATCGCCACCTCGTCGATGGTGATGTTCTGCGCGATGGGCTCGACGAGCGCGGTCGGGTCCGACGACCCTCCGCCGCAGGCGCTCGTGGAGAGCACCGCGACGCAGAGAGCGAGCGCGAAGCGGCCGAGGATCCTCAATCGGCACCTCCTTCGGGATCCGGCGCCGGGCCGCCGTCCGTCTTGCCCAGGCAGCGCGCGACGGTCGCGCACTCGGGGGCGGTGTAGAGCACGAGAGCGCAGGGATCGGCCACCTCGGCGTCGCGGCACGCCTCCCAGTCGGAGACCGTGACCGTGCTGCACGCGCCCAGGAACGCATCGAGGCACGCCTGCTGGTCGGCGAAGTTCGAGACCACGAGCCCGCCGTCGCAGACGACGCTGGTGCCGTAGCCGCCACCGACGTTGGCCGTCCAGTCGCAGAGCTGCTGGCGCTCGCTCTGGGTCAGGTCCGTGAGGTAGCGCGGCGAGCCGGCGTCGACGTCGCCCGGGTTCACGCCGGACGTCGGCCCGACGGCAGGAGCCGATGAACACGCCGCGACGCAACCTCCCCATGCCAGCCAAGCCAAGTACCGATGCAGGCGCATGGTCACTTAACCGGTATCAGGCGGTGCTGGGGGCGGCAATGATCGGTGTCTTGTCTGCGCGTGCGAGCACCGGGAAAAGACGAAGGGGAATGTAAGAAGGGGACTGGAACGGGAATGGGGGTCAGTCGAGCTCGGGGAGGCGCTCCGGGTAGGTCGTTCGGCGGACGGCGTCCCACAACGGGACGGTGACGTTGAAGTTCCACCTCTGCATGAGCGGCGGGTGGTGGTGGGTGGCGTGGTGGCGGCGGAGGCGCTTGATGGCGCCGAGCTTCGAGACGAAGTGGTCCTTGGGCAGGTGGTAGGCCAGGTGCAGCCACTCGTAC
>DATIQP010000828.1:0-1736 GCA_035470765.1 Polyangiaceae bacterium
GCCGGCGGCTTCGAGAAGAAGCTCGTCGTGAAACAGATCCGCGACGAGCTCGCCAGCGACGAGAGCTTCGTGAAGCGCTTCGTCGACGAGGCCAAGACCACCGTCGCGCTCAGCCACCCGAACATCGTCCCGGTCTACGAGCTCGGCGTCGAGCAAGGGACCTACTACCTCGCGATGGAGCTCGTGGAGGGCGTGAGCATCCACGAGCTGCTCTGGGGCGGAGCGCTCAGCCCGGAGCAAGGAGCCTACGTCGGCGTCGAGGTCTGCCGCGCGCTCGACTACGCGCACCGGCGCGTGCAGGTCGTGCACCGCGACATCACGCCGCGCAACGTGATGGTGGACGAGGAAGGTCAGGTGAAGCTCATCGACTTCGGCATCGCCTCGCTCGCCAAGGTCGACGCGACGCACCAGGTGTTCGGCTCGCCGGGCCACATGCCACCCGAGCAGATGCAAGGGCTGCCCGTCGGCCCGTCCGCGGATCTGTTCGCGCTCGGCGCGCTCTTGATGGAGGCGTGGAGCAAGAAGCCGCCGTTCCGGCGCAAGACGCCCGAAGAGATCGAGCAGGCGCTGCGCTCGCCGCGGCCGAAGCCGAGCGACACGGACCCTCGCCTGCTCCCGCTCGACGAGATCATGCAGAAGACGCTCGCGAACGATCCCACCGAGCGCCCGCAGGACGCCGAGGAGCTCGGGCGGGTCTTGCGGCGCTTCCTCCAGGGGATCGATCTGGGCGACATCGCGCGAGAGCTCGGCGAGCGCGTGCGCCAGCGTCGCGTGGCGCTGCGTGAGAAGAAAGAAGCGCCGCAGCCGAGCGCCAAGGGCGGGCTGCAGCGGCCGCCGAGCCGCGGCGAGATGATCACCAGGACGTTCGCCGCGCGCGGCGAGGTCAAGGGCTGGAAGGATCCGCCGGCCGCCGACGCCGGCCCGAGCACGCGCAAGATCGAGTCGCAGCCCCCGGAGACCATCGCCACGCGCCCGCTCGAGACGCCCGTCGACTCGGGACCGCGCAAGAGCGAGGCCCCCGCGCCGAGCGCGGCGTGGCGGTGGCTCGTCGCCGCGGCCGCCGTCGGGCTGATCGGCGGCGGCGCGCTCTGGCTCGAGAGGTCCGGTGGCGGCGCGTCGTCGCATCCGAGCCCTCCCGCGAGCGCGACCGAGGGCACGACCGAGAGCGTGACCGCGAGCTCGGCTGCGCCTTCGGTTTCGGTCGTGACGCAGCCCGTCACGCCAGCCGTCCCGGCGGCGTCGGCGTCGTCCGAGGCGAAGGCCAGCGGGCACCTCGCGCTCTTCGGCGATCCGGGCACGCGCGCCATCGTCGACGGCACCCCGCGCGGGGGCTGCCCCATCGCGGACCTCACGGTCGAGCCGGGCGATCACGAGGTGCGCTTCGTCTTCGACATGACCGGCGATTCGAGCGGCACGCGCGTCAGCGTCAAGCCCGGCCAGCACCTGCGACTGCGGGCCGACTTCACCGGCGCCACCCCCACCGTGCGCGTGCAGCACTAAAAGAGCGCGCGCTTGCGCGTGCTCATCCTCGCGCGGGAGGGGTCGTGGTAAGAGGGCGCATGCTCGATTTCTTCGATTTGAGCCGCCACTATTCGCCCGAAGAAAAGACCGTCCAGAGCACCGTGCGCAGCTTCGTCGACGCGCGCGTGATGCCCGGCATCGCCGAGCACTGGGAGAAGGGCACCTTCCCGACCGAGCTCATCGCGGAGATCGCCGACCTCGGGCTGCTGGGTTGC
>DATIQP010000829.1:0-2145 GCA_035470765.1 Polyangiaceae bacterium
GACAAGTTCCGTCAGACGCTCCGCAAGAACCGTGATGCGCTCGTGCAGCGGCACAACTGCAAGCGCGTGAAGTTCACCGTCTACGTGAAAGACGGCCGAGCCTCGCTCAAGGCGACGCCGATCAAGGACTAGCGATGCGCGCACAGCTAAGGGCTCTCGCGGTGGTGGGTGCGGGTGTATTCGCAGCCCAAACTGCTCAGGCGAGCAACGTCACCGAGTTCCCCGACAACGGGTCCGAGCAAATGGGCCGAGGCGGGGCGTGGCTCGCCCGCGCGAGCGATCCGCTGGCCGCGTTCTACAACCCCGCCGGTCTCGCCGGGCAGGACACGAAGGTCACCGTCCAGATCAACCTGCCGTTTTTGCAGACCTGCTTCGCACGCGTGCAAGCGTCCAACGACACGACGCCCGATCCGCTCGTCACCAACGGCGCCTTTCCGAAGGTCTGCGGCGACGTGGGCACGTTCCCGACGCCGTCGATCGGCTTCAACTACCGCGTCAGCCGGCGCGTCGGCCTCGGCTTCTTGTTCACCGCGCCGAACGGGGCCGCCGCGAGCGCGTGGCCGGAGTTCGTCACCGACTCGACCGGCAAGCTGCAGGCCGCTCCGGAGCGCTACCTGCTCACGTACTCCAGCGCCCTCTTCGTCACGCCCACGATCGCCGTCGGATGGGAGCCCGTCGACAACCTGCGCTTCGGCGCGAGCTTCGAGTGGGGTATCGCCTCGGCGCAGTTCAGTAACGCGTCGGCGGCGCTGAACCAGGACGGCCTGCCGCCCCGCGCCAACGACGTGAAGGCCTCGCTGTCGGCGTCGACGATCTTCGTCCCGGGCTTCACGCTCGGCGCGCTCTGGAGCGCGGCGCCGACGATCGACGTCGCGGCCTGGTACAAGTGGAGCGCGCCCATCGACGCGAGCGGCGACGTGCAGACGTACGCGAACTACTACGACACCGGCGCGAACGTCATCAAGGGCAACACCGCGCTGCCGGACTGCGTCGACGGCACCGGGGCCGACAAGGGCTGCAAGCCGGGCCTCGCGCACCTCAAGCTCCCCGTCCCGATGGAGGCCAAGATCGGCTTCCGTCTCCACAAGCCCCGCAAGGGTCTCGACGAGGCCGTCACCAGCCACAGGCGTGATCCGTTGTCGCAGGACGTCTGGGACGTCGAGACCGATTTCACCTGGGCCAACGACAGCGCCATCGACAACCTCGAGGTCCGCTTCCCCTCCAACCCGGACGGCACCGGCCACATCCCCGTCAACGGCACCGGCGGCACGCTGCCTCCCAACGCCGACGTGCCCCACCACTTCAACGACGTCTTCGGCGTCCGCCTCGGCGGCGACTACAACGCCATCCCGGATCGCCTCGCCCTCCGCGTGGGCGGCTTCTTCGAGAGCCAGGCGGCCGACGCGCGCTACCAGAACATCGACTTCGCGAGCGGCGCCCGCGTAGGGCTCGCGCTCGGCGGCACGCTCCGCATCCCGACGAAGAGGGACGCATCGCCGGAGAAGGGCGGCCTGATCGAGATCTCGTTGGGGTACATGCACGTGTTCGTGACCGACCTCACCAACAACGATCCCAACGCCCCCGGCCTCTCGGGGCTCGCCGGCACGCCGTGCAACGGCGGGACCTTCACCGGCGGCTCAGCGACCGCCGTCGGGACTTGCGGGACCGCGACGACGCCCTATCGTACCAACTGGGCGGTCAACCTCGGCACGATCTCCAACGCCCTCGACGTCGTCAACGTCGGCGCCTCGTATCGTTTCTGATCGCCGAGGCTCATACACCCCAGGGGAGGGCTCTCGTAGGAGTGCCATGTCGACCCAACCGCGCAATGTCATCATCATCGGCTCCGGCCCGGCCGGCCACACCGCGGCCATTTACGCCGCCCGAGCCAACCTGAAGCCTCTCATGTTCGAGGGCATGGTCCGCGGCGGCATCCCCGGCGGCCAGCTCATGATCACCAACGACGTCGAGAACTACCCCGGCTTCCCGAGCAAGATCGCCGGGCCCGAGCTCATGAAGGCGTTCCGCGAGCAGTCGGAGCACCAGGGCGTCGAGATCAAGAGCGAGGACGTGAACAAGGTCGACCTGTCGAGCCGGCCGTTCAAGGTCTGGGTCGGCGACGACGACGTGCTCCACACCGCCAAG
>DATIQP010000830.1:0-3258 GCA_035470765.1 Polyangiaceae bacterium
CCCGGGCTCCGTCGAGACGCTCGCGCCGGCCGCGCCTCGCCGGCGGCCGCCGCTCGTCGCGATGCTCGCCGGCGCCGCGGCGCTGTTCGGGCTGGGCTCGCTCCTGGCGTACGGGCTCGTCCGATCGCTGCGCCCGCCCGCGTTCGTCGACGTGACGAGCACGACGACGAGCCTCGCTGCGCCTCCGGCGAGCCCGCCGGCGAGCGTCGCTCCGCCGGCCGTTTCGGAGAACGCCGCGGCGCCCGCGGAGTCCGCCAGCGCGGCGGCGACCCCGACCCCCGCGAAGCCTGGCATCGCCGTGGTGCGGCCTGGTGTCGCGCGACCCGTCGTTCGACCGTCTGCGTCGGCGACGACCACGAAGACCTCCAGCCCCACGCTCGACATTCAGCTGCAACGCTGAGGCGGAGCCGTTGGCCGACCCAGTATCGACACTCAGGATCGGACCATTCATGACTCGACTCGGAAGGCTGCTCGGCTGCTGCGCCCTCGCTCTATTCCTCATCGTCCTTTTTGCCCCACCGGCGTTCGCCGACAACCTCGCCGACGAAGCCGATCTGCAGTTCCAGCTCGGCGCGGAGGCGTACCAGAAGGGCGAGTTCAAGGCCGCGCTCGAGCACTTCCTCGCGTCGAACCGCCTGGTGCCGAACCGCAACGTGCTCTTCAACATCGCGCGCACGTACGAGGAGCTGAGGCTCGCGCCCGACGCCTACCGCTACTACGTCGACGCGCTGTCCGGTGAGACGCGCGACGCCCAGAGGCAGCGCATCGAGGACGCGCTCCGGCGCGTCGCGCCCATGGTCGCCGTGCTCAAGGTCACGACCGATCCCCCCGGCGCGACCGTCTACCTCGATCGCAAGGACCTCGGCCCGCGCGGCAACACGCCGGCGAACCTCGGCCTCACGACCGGCAAGCACCGGGTCATCGTGGAGCTCTCCGGTTACGAGACCGCGACGCAGGAGAACGTCGAGACGGTGGTCGGCAAGGAGCAGAGGGTCGACCTGAAGCTGATCGCCATCCTCGGCACGGTCCACGTCGAGGGAGAGGACGGCGCGACGGTGAAGATCGACACGGCGGACAGCCCCGTGGTGGGGACCATCCCGTGCGCTCTGCAGGTGAAGCCCGGGCGCCACACGCTCATCGTCGAGAAGGCGGGCTACGCCGAGCAGGACGTGCCCATCGACGTCCCGCCGCGCGGCGAGCTCACGGCGCGCGCTCACCTCTCGGCACAGACGGGCGCGGTGGTCGTCAACACCGACATTCGCGACGCGCTCATCACGATCGACGACCAGCCGAGCGGCTTCACGCCCGCGGTGCTCGCCGTGCCCATCGGCACGCACAAGCTCCGCGTCACGCTCTCGGGCTTCCGGCCGATCGAGCAGACGATCGAGGTCACCAAGGGCGGGCAGGTGAAGCTCGATCTCACGCTGAGCACCCTCGAGGAGGTCACGGCGGCGTCGCGCTACACCGAGTCGATCGAGGATGCGCCCGCGTCGGTCACGATCATCTCGCAGCAGGAGCTCCGCGCGATGAACTACCCGACGATCGCGGAAGCCATCCGCGGCGTGCGCGGCATCTACCTGTCGAACGACACGAGCTACGACACGGTGGGCGTGCGCGGCTTCTCGCACCTCGGCGACTACGGCAACCGCATCCTGGTCCTGGTCGACGGCCACCCGACGAACGACGACTACATCTTCTCGTCGTACGTCGGCTTCGACGGGCGCACCGACATCGACGACATCGAGCGGATCGAGATCATCCGAGGCCCCGGCTCGGTCCTCTACGGAACGAGCGCGTTCTTCGGCGTCATCAACCTCGTGACGCGATCGCGCGAGATGCCGACGCACGCGGAGGCGGCCGTCTCCGCCGTCGGGAACGGCGTCGGTCGAGGTCGAATCACCGGGTACTGGCGGATCAGCAAGGACGCCGGTGCCTGGACGTCGGTCGCGGCGGCGCACGGGGCGGGGCGAGACTACTTCTTCCCCGAGATGCGGACCGGGTCGAACGTCCCGTCCAACACCGGGGCCAACGCATGCCAGCCGGCCGGCACCGACTACTCCGGCCTGCCTTGCGACGGGGTGGCGCGCGGCGTCGATGGCTTCAACTCGTTCACGGTCAACGGGCGGGTGTGGTGGAAGTCGCTCACGCTCCAGTGGTTCCTCACGACGCGGCGCAAGTTCCTCCCGGCCGGCGAGTACGGGACGACCTTCAACGACCCCAACACGTTCTTCACCGACACGCGAGGCTTCCTCGAGGCGCGCTTCGAGCCGAACATCACCAAGACCACGCAGCTGTTCTTCCGGGCGCACGCGGACATGTACAACTTCGACGACTACCTCGGGTATCCGACGGTCCAGCAGGATCCCACGAGCCAGGGCCCGGAGGTCGACACGTTCCGAGGCCGGTGGGGCGGTCTCGAGGCGCGCGTCCAGTACTCGAGCGACAAGCTCCGCCTGATGGCGGGAGGCACGGGCATCTACCACTTCCAGACGCTGCAGATGGGCCAGAACCAGGTCCAGCCCGTGCTCTTCGACAACAACGGCAACCCCGGGCGAAGCGATCCCTTCGGCGTGGCCGCCGGCTTCGTCAACGCCGACATCGTGCCCACCAAGGCGATCAAGGTCTCCGCCGGCGCGCGCTTCGACTACTACTCGTCGATCGTCGACCCGCAGTTTTTGGACGCTTTCAACCCGCGCGTCGCGGTCATTTTCAAGCCGACGCCGAACGACGCGATCAAGCTCATCGGCGGCAAGGCCTTCCGCGCGCCGAGCGTCTACGAGCTGTACTACCAGGCGCCGCAGCAGTTCCGCGCGGGCACGGTTTGCTTGGCGAGCGACCCGACGAGAAACGGCAAGGCGGTCTGCGATCTGTCGCCCGAGCAGGTCGGCTCGGGCGAGCTCGAGTACTCCCACCGCTTCTCGAGCACGGTGACGGGGCTCGTCACCGGGTACGCGAACTACGTCTCGAACCTCATCGAGCTCATCAACGTCCCCGACCCGGCGGGCGGTCAGGAGAAGAACGAGTATCACAACTCGTCGAACCCGGTCTTCGTCGTGGGCGCCGAGGCGGAGCTCCGCCGCGAGTGGAGGCAGGGCTGGATGCTGTCGGGCAGCGTCACCTTCTCGCGAGCAGGCTACATCACCAGCGTCGACGAGGGCGGCGGCAAGTCGCACCAGTGCATCGGCGTCTTCCAGACGTGCGGCGGCCTCGGAGAGGTGCCGAACTCGCCGCTCGTCCTCGCGGCGATCAAGGGCGCGG
>DATIQP010000831.1:0-4586 GCA_035470765.1 Polyangiaceae bacterium
GCTGCACGAGAAGACGATCGTCGAGAAGTGGGGCCAGAAGACGTACGACGACTACGTCCGCTACCTGTCGACGTGCGTGCGCGCGTTCAAGAACCACTGGTCGAGCGACGTGCAGATGAAGCTCCGCCACATCGTCATCGAAGACTGACCCTGGCGCGGTGAACAGGAATCTGCTCGACGTCGGGCGCGTCCTCGCCGGCTGGGCGGCGCTGCTGGCGGTCGAGCACTTCGTCGTCGGCGTGGCCTACCGTGACGAGTTCGCGGGGGCGTGGGAGCTCTGGCCGGCTCGCATCGCCGCCGCGCCGCTGTTCATGGGCCTCGCGCTCTTCGCCGCGGCCGGGTGCGTGGCGCTGGCGCGCCTTTCGAGCTCTCCGGACCCCGTGGCGGTGCGCGCGCTCGCGGCGGTGGCGGGCGCGAGCGGCGCGGCGGTGGGCTGGGGCGTCTCCGGCGGACGGCACTTCGCGACGCTCCTAGCGCGGGGCGGGCTCGCGCTCGCCGTCGCGGCGGTGGCGATATTTGCAGTCTACACATGGCGCGCGCTGCGCCGCCGGGTGGGCCGCGCGGCGGCGCTCGTCGCCCTCGGCGCGGCGCTGCTCGCGTGGTGGGCGGACGCGCACGTGCTGGTTCGCCTCTACCCGGCGATGCACCTCGGGCTCTTCGGCCTGTCGCTGGCGGCGTCCGCCCTCGCGACGCTCGACTCGGGCTGGATCGGGCCCCGGGCCGCGCGCGTGACCGTCGTGCTGTCGGCGGTCGCCGCGCTGCTCGCGCCGCTCGAGGCCAAGAAGCTCCGCGGCTACGACAACCTGCGGCGCGTCCTCGTCGAGCGCGCGCCGTGGATGGGGCGCGCGGTGCTCGTCGGGGCGTGGCTCTCGCCGCCGGAAGCGCTTGCCGCGAGCGAGGGCGCGAAGGCGCCGGGCGAGGTCGCGCGCGCCCTCGACTGGGCGGGGCGGGACATCCTCCTGGTCTCCATCGACGCGCTCCGGGCCGACCACGTCGGCGCATACGGCTACGCGCGCAACACCACGCCTCGCATCGACGCGCTGGCGCGCGAGGGGACGCTCTTCGCCCACGCCTACTGCCCGACGCCGCACACCTCGTACTCGGTCACGTCGATGATGACCGGCAAGTACATGCGGCCGCTTCTCGCGCTGGGCCTCGGCGAGGACTCGCAGACGCTCGCGAGCCAGCTCCGGCGCTACGGCTATCGCACCGCGGGGTTCTATCCACCGGCCGTGTTCTTCATCGACGAGACGCGCTTCGTCGGCTTCGAGCAGCGCGGTCTCGACTTCGAGTACCGCAAGGTCGAGTTCGCCGATCCGGCGCTGCGCGAGAAGCAGCTGAGTGAGTACCTCGCCACGGCCGACCCTCGGAAGCCGCTGTTCCTGTGGGTGCACTTCTTCGAGCCTCACGAGCCCTACGTGCGGCACCCCGAGCACCCCTTCGGCGAGACCGACCTCGACGCCTACGACAGCGAGATCGCCACCGCCGACGACGGCGTGGGGCGGGTCGCGGCGCTCGTGCGCGGCAAGCGGCCCAACACGGTCGTCATCGTGACGGCCGATCACGGCGAGGAGTTCGGCGATCACGGCGGCCGTTACCACGGCACGACCGTCTACGAGGAGCAGGTGCGGGTGCCGATGCTCGTCTCCGGGCCGGGCGTGCGCGCGGGCGCGACGGTCGACGTCCCGGTGCAGACCATCGATCTGCTGCCGACCATCCTCTCGGCGCAGGGCATCCCTCGGCCTGCGCGCGTGCGCGGCCGCGACCTCGGGCCGGTGCTGGCGCGGCCCGTCGCCAAGGACGACCCCGGCTTCGCGTTCGCGGGCACCGACGACTTCACGCTCCTGGCGAAATCGTCGCTGCGCCTGGTCTGCGAGAAGCAGGCCGACGCGTGCGCGCTCTTCGACGTCGCGACCGACCCGGGCGAGAAGCACGACGTCGCGCCGTCGCACGGCGCCGAGCTTCGCGCCATGCGGGGCGAGCTCGAGGCCGTCGCGCGGTCGCACGGCCGCTACGAGGGGCAGGGGGCCGACCTGCCCGACGCCCTGCGCCGCGGGGCCGAAGGCGACGTCTCCGCGGCGCTCGAGGTGGCCGGGCTGCTCGACGACGCCGACGTCGGCTACCGGCGCAAGGCCGCGGCGATCCTCTTCGATCTGCGCAGCCCCAAGGTCATCGCGGAGCTGCGCCGCTCCGCGGAGCACGACGAGGACGCCATCGTCCGGGACACGAGCGCCGTGGCGCTCGCGCGGGTCGATTCGAACGAGCCGCTCGAGCGTGCTCGCCGCCTGGCTTCGTCGGCCGACGCCGGCGATCCGTCCGTGGCGCGCCTCGCGGCGCTGGCGATGGCGGAGCGGGGGGACACGGGCGCCACGCCGCTGCTCGTCGACTGGCTCGGCGAGCGGGACCTCGAGTTCTCGCGAGCGCGGGACATCGTCGCGGCGCTCGGCGCAGGGAAGGCCCGGGCGGCGGTGCCGGCGCTCGTCGCCCGGCTCGACGACGTGCGGCTGCGCGCCTACGTCGCCGATGCGCTCGGCTCGATCGGCGACCCGGCTGCGTCGGCGCCGCTGCTCGCGCACCTCGCCGACGAGCGCTACGTCGTCGTGCGCCCGCGCGAGGCGAAGGCGCTGCTCGCGCTCGGCGTGAAGCAGCCGCTGCTCGGACCGTTGACCCGCTTCGCCGGTTTGCCGGAGCCGATGGAGGGCGTCCTCTCGCTGGCGTCGAGCGCCGGGCTGCTGACCGCCGCGCACGCGGGCGGGCGCTGGCCTGGCCCCCAGTCGCGCGTGGACGTGGAGCTCGACCCGCGCGCCCCCGAGAGCCCGCTCCGGCTCGGGGTCCTTCTGGCGCAGCCTGCGGACGACGTCTCGCTCGAGGTCGACGGGGCCTCGGTGGCGCTCGCGGGGGCGGGGCTCGAACGCTGGGCCGACGTGATGAAGCACGGGCGCTCGGTCCGGGTGCGGGTCCAGAGCAGCCAGCCGAGCGTTTTGGGCCTCTGGTTGGTGCCCGCATCCGCCGAGCTTCCGCCGCCTCCGCCCGAGCCCGTGACGGATGCGGGGATGTGAGTTAGGCTGCGCGCGCCGTGTCCGAAGAAGACCAGAAAAAAGAAGACGAAACCGAGGCTGAGTCGAAGGCTGCCGAGTCCGAGTCGGACGAGGAGGCCAAGGCGAAGCCTGGGTCCGATGCTGAGGCCGAAGCGGGATCCGAGGCGGAGTCCGAGGACGAGGCCCCCGACGTCGAGGCGATCGCCAAGCGCGTCGCCGCGCTCGACGAGGAGGACGAGACCGAGCGGCTCGCGCGCGAGGAAGAGGAGAAGCTCGCCGAGCGCCGCAGGAAGCGTGGCAAGGGCCGGACCGGCCTCGAGGCTGCCGCCTCCAAGCGGCTCGCCAAGATCGGCGCCAAGGCTCGCCCTGCGAAGCGCGCGGTCCCGGACGCCGTCGAGGCGGCCGATCCGCTCATCGAGCGCACGCAGCGCCTGGGCGAATGGGTCAAGAAGAACAAGAACATGGTGCAGGGCCTCGCGGTCCTCGTCGTGCTCGGCCTCATCGGCGGCACCGTCTACCTGTACATGGATCACAAGAAGGCGCTCGACGCGTCCGTCGCGCTCTCGCAAGCGGTGGCGGCCGAGCGCGGCATGATCGGCGATCCCGAGAAGCTCCAGGACGACGAGACCCCGCACGAGAACGTCCCCGTCTTCCGCACGCCCGAGGAGCGCCGCGACGCCGCGCTCGCGAAGTACCGGGAGGTGGACTCGCACTACAAGGGCACCGGCGCTGCCTGGCTCGCCAGGCTCGGCGAGGGCGCCATGCTCCTCGACAAGCGCGACCCCGACGGCGCCATCGCGGCCTTCAGCGACGTGGCGGGCTCCTCGCTCGCCAAGGCGGACGCGGAGGTCCGCGGGCGCGCCCTCGAAGGCCTCGGCTTCTCCTACGAGCTGAAGGGCCAGCTGCACCCGGACGAGCGCGACAAGGACCTCGATCAGGCGATCGAGCAGTACAAGCAGCTGGAGGCCGGCGACGTCTTCGGCTTCAAGCAGATGGCGCTCTACCACCAGGCCCGCTGCTACGAGGCCAAGGGCGACAAGACGAAGGCCATCGAGCTGCTCAAGGGCCTGCGCGAGGAGCTGATGCGCGACCCGCAAGGCCACCTGTTCGACGAGCTGAAGTCGCTGACCGACGATCGGCTCCGCCGGCTGGATCCGACGATCGTCCCGGCGAAGCGCCCAGGCGGTCTCGGGACCGGCGGCGAGCTGTCGCCGGAGCTGCTCGAGAAGCTTCCGCCCGAGCTGCGCGAGAAGTTGTTGCATCAGGGCGCGGGGGGCCCCCCGTGAGGGGAGCCTCGAAGCGAGCCGCGCTCGCCTTGGGCCTGGCGGCGGCGACGGCGTGCACCACGTTCGGCGCCGATCGCGTCAACCCCGAGAAGCCCTCCTGGTTCACCACGCCGAGCGGGGACATGCAGGTCATGTTCCGGCGCCCGCTCACCATCGAGGGGCGCAAGTCCGGCGAGCCCTACGAGCACGGCCGCCCCGAGATCGATCCCGCCGGCCGTCGGGTCTTCGTCGGCTCGTCCGATCGCGGCCTTTACGCCATCCG